>JAEZKS010000092.1 GCA_023436075.1 Methanobacteriota archaeon | reverse complement strand
GTACTTCACTGATAACATGACACGGGCTTCGGGCTGGTCGGCGAACTACCGGGTCAATGCGACAACTCACGAAGTTCTCGGCTTCACCGCGTCGCTGGCCCAGCAGATCGCTTACGAGAACTACGTTAATACTCTCTCGAAGGACATTTACCTGAAGCTGGGAGTCTCGGCCGACGCGGTACAGCGGTTCGACCCGGTGACGCTGGACACAAGCTACCTGCCGGAGACCGGCACCTGGCTGGACGTGACCGAGTACCGCTATAAATTCCATAACACCGACGTCCCCGTCTACCTGACGGTGAAGACGTACATCAACGGCAGCACCGCGGAGGTCACGGGCGTCGACGTGTCGCAGCCGTACTACTCGACTGTTTCAACCATCATCCACTAATTAAAATGAGTCACGCGCGCGTTTTATTAACCAGAGCCTGGCTGAGCGACGGGTTTTCCCATAGTCTGCATGCCTTTTCTGGCCGCGGCTTTCGACTTTGAACGCTGGGAACTGCGTTTAAGGCCGCAGCGAACGCAGCGAACGCGGCAATAAAAATGGCTCTCATTATTAGAAATGCTGCGTCCGCTGCGCTCGCTGCGGCCTAAAAACTGCGCCTAATCTTCCGTCACGAGCGTCTGCAAAAGGGCCCTGCGGCTTAAACAAGAGAGCCCTGCGGCTCGTTCGCGCGCGCGTGGCCGCGCATGAGATATTCGTCACTTGCCTCATGGCGGTCGGCGACGATTTGCCAGGGATGTGCTTTTGATCTTTCCGCGGAGCGGAGCGGAGCGGTCATGCCAGGGGAGGCCAGCGGAGCGCGTAGCGCGAAGCGACTGGAGGGGGCGGGAGCCCCCTCCTGAGATGTCGTAATCAGAAAGGTTATACAGCCCTGTCAGTCGTCGATTAGATATGGCGACTCAATCCTGCTTCGCAGAGTTGCGGAACTCTCTCCGCCGCTCGGACTTGTAGTCGTCGATGATGCCCTGGAACCATTCGGCATTCTTCTGTTTTTCCGTCAGCGCCATTGAGTCCTTCCATTTGCCGATGGCCGAATCGAGCTTCTTCGGGTCGATGACCGCGAAGTCGTCCACCATCTTCAGCGCCACGTCTTCTTTCGAGATTACCGGCACATGGGCTTCCTGGAACTTCTCCTCCGCGAGGTGCGACATGTACGTGCCCCGGATGATCGCTTTCACGCCTCTCTCGATCAGCATCGATGCTGCCTGCGGGCCGCCACCCGCCTCCCGGACGAACACGATATCGCCGGTCTTCAGCCCGAGTTTCCTGTCGCAGGCGGCGATGGCGTCCTTGCTGAGATTCTCGACAATCTTCACAGGTGATTTGTCTCCGCGGAACTCGAGCACCCGGATCTGTTTGAGCCGGTCGATGTTCGAGCGCAGGTCGGCATTGCGCTTTCGCTCGTCGTAGACCTCCTTCTTCAGCCGGGCGATCTCCCGGTCCCGGATGGTGACCTCCTTGCCCTTCCGCACGTCGTCGAGGCCTCTTTGCTGGAGCTTGCCGATCGTCTGGCTCTGCCACTCCATGCGCCGCTCCATCTGGCGTATGTCGCGCTTGAGGTCGGAGACGTATGACTGGAGGTTCCTGATCTGCTCGTCCTTCCGCCGCAGATGATCCCGCATTTCCGCCAGCCGGGACTCCGCTCCGGCGTCCTGCAGGTGGGTGGCTGCGCGCTCCTGCGGCCGGGGGCGCTCAGGCGGAGGCCTCAGCATCCCGATGGCCGTATCGATGGCAGTCCCCTCGACGGCCATTGCCTTGACATCGTCGGTCATATGGGCCGGCGCTTTGCGCTCGATCTGCGCGAACTTGTTCTTGTAGGCGTTGTAGGCCTTGACCGCGGCAGCCAGCGCGTCGCGCTCGTGGTCGTTGCCGTAGCCATAGGGCCTGGCAAGTTTCACCTTCTCATCCACCGAGATACGCTCGTTAGGCACGAACAGCGTCGCCTTGAAGGACCGCTTGATCTTCTCGACGGTCGCCGGCGGGGGCACCACGTCCGTGGCGACCACGACGGGCTTGCCCTTCTCCCGGATATAGCCAACGGCATCTGAGACGGACATTACCCGCGAGCTGATCAGGCCGACCAGCTCGCCGTCCAGGTTCAGCGCCGCCACTGCAATGGTAGTGCCCGGATCGACGCCCACGATGATGCGTTCACGACCCTTGCGCTCCAGCGGGATAAACTCGATCTTGTCCCTTTCGACGCTGGTCACCGATACCTGCACGTCCTCCTCGCGCGAGTTATGTATCCCCAGCTCGGACCGCTTGCGGTTAACCACGAAGGTGCCGTTCACCAGCCCGCCGAATCCCTCGGTCAGCCGTGCCTCGTAGTCAATGCCCCGGAGCTTCTGCTCGACTTCCCGGACCTTCTCCCGCACCTTTCCCTGTATCTTTCGGCGATATCGATTCTGGCTCCAGCCTCCTCTGCCCGGAGAGCGTGCCCGGCTCACCTTGATGATCGTCCGGTCCTCGAACACCGAGACGACGTAGCCGACGCTCATGGCCGCGAGGCAGGCACAGGCGAACGCCTCCTCCTCCGGTATCGTCGGGTTGAACGCGATGCCTTTCTCCTTGCCCAGCTTCGTCAGCGGCTCCTGGTGCTCGTTGCCGGTGACCTGGACCAGCTTCACCTCGGGAGGAAGCCGCTTCAGGAATGCGATCAGCTCCTTGCGGTTTGGCGCAAGCTCCTGGATGCTGTCCACCGCGAGCATGTCCGGCCGGTGCTGCCGGATCATACGCAAAAGCTTGAAAAGGCTGACAGATGGGTAGCGCTCGACTTCGCCGTTCAGGACCACCAGCGCGTACCGGGGCGCCTCCCTGGACCTGCTGGACCCTTTGACGATGTCCACGCCGAATATGATGCTGTGTGTCTGGGATTGCATTCTTATCCTGTTTGTTTCGTCACTTCGTTTCCACGGCCAAAAAGTTTCTCATGCCGTGTATGCGCCGAACCAGCCAATGCCGCGGCGACGCATGCCGCCGCGCTCTCGTTATGATACAATACCCGGTTGACTCCGGATGATATTAAGATTATCCCGGTATTCTATATATTCTGTCAAGGCAACTCAACGGACGAAGATCGTCGTTGTCGGCGCTGTTTGCCGGATGTACGTGACGATCTGAAGATAGCGGCCGCCGGGCTTTTGTGATGAGTTATCCCGTTACCTGTCGCGTCATATTCATTCGGGTACTATTTCGAATCAATTACACTGCTAAAGCATTTATAGCACTCCGATTGTAAATCAAGGCTAAAATATAGCCGTTTTAACCATAAATAGCTCATATTAGTCGTATTTCTGCTACAATTGATGCCTGCTTTATTTATCGACGATGTCACTGATCATTTATCAAAAGGGGGAAACGATTTGGTTGACATTAGGAAATATACGGCCTGCGCTGCCGTAGTAACGATTGCGCTGGCCATGGTAGTCGCAGCCTTTCCGGCGGCGAATGCAGCAATTGGGACCGGCATCGGATCGTGCGCCGGCGACAGTGGTTTAGGAGTCGGCACTCTCTCGACGTCGAACATCGGCGGCTTCGGCGGCACTGCGATAGCCAATGCTGGCGGCCTCGGCAC
>JAEZKS010000080.1 GCA_023436075.1 Methanobacteriota archaeon | reverse complement strand
TCATCGATATCTCCATCACCGCACCGATCGGGCCGCTCAGCCCGCACCTCGACTCACCCGTCACCAGGTGCCGCTCGCATTTGACCTTCCTGGCCATCACCGTCTGGCGTCCGGTTTCCTCGTCGATGTACGTGGCCACCGGGACCGTCTCTTGCTCGCTGCACTCAGGGCACGTCTTCGTAGCCTCATACTCGTAGACGTGATACATGAGTTACTCTTTGGCCTTGAGCCTGTTATTGCCTTCCGCACGATATCGCAGCCATGGTCGTCATGAATGATAAAATACGCGAGCGTCGGTCTGGGCAAGGTTCAGTATCGCTATCGGGGCCGGCGTAAAAGCAAGTATTAATATTATAAGCTCGATATGATTTTTTACAGTTCAGGCTGGTGGTATCATGGCAATCGAGCATGTGGACGGCATGAATAAGGGCAGGGTGATGCTTTACGCGTTGAGCACCTGCGGGTGGTGCCGGATGACTCGTGAGCTGTTGACGAAGCTCGGCGTAGAATTCTCGTACGTATACGTCGATCTGCTCGACGGCGACGAGCTGAGCCGGGTGACCGGGGAATTGCGGAAATATAACACGAAGAATTCTTTTCCGACCCTCGTGATCAACGACAGCAAGGTCATCATAGGCTACCGCGATGACGAGATAACGGAGGCGCTTGCCTGATGGGCATGGCTGACGTGCCAGACGAAGCGATCGAGACGCTGTATCGAAAATTGCTCAATGACGCCGGACAGGGCGGCTACCGCCTGAACCCGGACACGGCGTTCTCGAAATCGCTGGTCAGGGGACTCCTGGTGAACCAGGCGAGGTACGGCTACATGTCCTGTCCATGTCGGCTCTCTACCGGCAAAAAGAAGGACGACCTCGACATCATCTGTCCATGCGACTACCGGGACCCCGACCTTGACGAGCATGGGGCCTGCTACTGTGCGCTTTACGTCTCTGAAGACATCTTCAAGGGCCTGAAGAAGGTCCGCCCGGTGCCAGAGCGCAGGCAGCCTCCGACAGAGGCGGCTGACGGCGGCGCCAGGATCGTGGCGGCGACTTCCGCGGCGACTGCGTCTGCTTCGGCCGGTTTCTCGCTGAAGTATCCAGTGTGGCGGTGTAAGGTCTGCGGCTATCTGTGTGCACGCGACGAGCCGCCTGGCCTGTGCCCGGTCTGCAAGGCCGGAAGGGAGCGATTCGAGCGTTTTGTTTGAGCGGCTGTCTATGTCCGACGCGCTCGTGCCGCTAAACCGGCTTCGTGAAGTGAAGGTCGATACGGCCGCCGAAGTCCGCAAAATCATTGCTTCGAAAGGCCTGGACAGCGTCCCGGAGGGATCGCTGCCCCTCACTCTGATCTACCGCTCTTACAAGAACCTGAAGACCATGGGCTTTTTCGGGCTTGTCATGGCGCAGTTTGGCAACAGGGAATGTCGCCATGATGTCAGCCTGCGGGTCTATGACATCTACGATGTCAGCACTGGCAGCAGCCGTATCTTTTTCATGGTCGAGGCGTCTTTCGAGGCCATCGATGCTTTCCTTGACGACGGCTACATCTTGCTAAAAGTAAGAGACTGGCTGGCAGAAGCTTACCGACGGGTGTGCATGGCTCCCGATGGCCAGGATGCGCTGAAGACATGGAATGATGCGTTCTACGCCCCCGGCTCGCCACTGCCTGCCGGCGTCATGGTCGTTCCGTTCTATAACAAGAACCTGGCGCCCGGTGTGCCTGGCGTCATTCTGGTGCTGGTAAAAGAAATTCGGCCGGCAGAGCGTTGAGCCGGCCTTCGAGTAGTGTGCTCTGTGGCGTCTACGCGCTAATGTCCTTCTGCGCGATCATGTCCCATCGGCCGTCCATGACGGCGGAAGCGACTTCGCCTTTCTCGACCGTGATGACTGCCTTATGGGGTGTCAGCACCTGGGCAAGTATATCTCCGGTCCGGTCTCCGAAACCACTCTGTCTTGACGTGAACTCCGCGATGATCTCATATGCGCTGTCTGACACTGTCTTGTTCATCCTGACGTTCAGCGTCTCCGACATGCCGTCGAACTTGAAGGTGTCTTCGGCACGGACGAACTGCTCTGCAGTCGTTATTGCCTTATCTGCCGTGTACTGTCCTTCTGCGGGAGCCGCCGGGGCACCGAACGTGATGGCGCCTATCATGCCGAACACGGCGACGACCAACGCGAGAGTGGAGATTATTATGAACCTGTCCATTTTTCATTCACCGACCTTATATTCTCGTTACGTCATTATAACTATTGCTTAAGCTACGGTTCCGACCGTAGTCTAATTTATCATAAATCAGGCTGCTTTGAAGGGATATATGCTTTCCGGGCATTGGACACGGAAGAGGCGGAGGCCGCGGAGGATACAGCCTGATCTGGCCTCGTCGCCACATGCCCTCAGTGCCCTCCGTGTCCAATGCTCGACTTCTGGCGCTTGAGTGCCGCGTCCAGGCATATAGCCGCGTCTTCGAACCCTGGATCGATGAGCAGGGCCTCCTGGTACTCGGCGATGGCGGCGCCAGCCATGCCAGAGTCGTCGAGCGCGACGCCAAGCCTGAAGCGGGCCTCGGCATCGTCGGGGCAGATGGCGATTGCCGTCCTGTACTCTTTCATCGCGGCCTTCGTTTTGCCTCTTTTCTCCAGAATGGCTCCGAGCCGGAGGCGGTAATTCAGCCTCTCAGGACTAAGCCTGGCCGCCTGCCGGTACTCCTGTTCTGCCGAGGGGAGATCGTTCTGGTCCTCCCGGATGCGGCCCAGCAGGAAATGTGCGTCGGGGTGGCGCGGGTTTGCTGCAATGGCAGCCTTCAGATCTACGATAGCCTCACCGATCTGTCCCTGCTCGTAGTGGATGGCCGCGATAGAAAAGCGAAGATCGTGATCCTCATGGTGATCGGCGGGCTGCTGCGGTCGGCGTGGCATCGCCCTGCGGAGCCGGTCGGATAGGTCGTATGCTGTCTCCAGTATGGTCATCAAGCGTATAATATTAATACTATTCTATATTAAACGTTTGCCAGAGATATCGCGGCCGAGGCTGCCGTCAGAGGATGCAGTAAATCCTCATCGGGAACCTGCGATGGCGTCCATGACTGCCTGGAGCTTATGCGCAGTGTCTGCGTGTCCGGGGTTAAGCCGGAGAGCCTGCTGCAACTCTATCATCGCTTCGAAGAGCCTGCCCTGCTTGCAGTATATGTCTCCCAGATAATAGTAAGCCCGGTAATCTCCTGGCTGCAGCCTGACAGTTTTCCTGAACGCCATGATGGCCTCGTCCAGCGCGCCCTTGTGCAACATGACCTTGCCCATGTTAAGATAGGCGTCCGGATAATCCGGGCTCAGCTTGATTACCCTGGAATAGACCCAGATTGCCTCGTCGAGCATGCCTTACATCGAAAGGTTGTTGCCAATGCGGTAATATGCCTCGACGTAGCCCGGCATGCTCTTGAT
>JAEZKS010000042.1 GCA_023436075.1 Methanobacteriota archaeon | reverse complement strand
CCACTGGCACGAACACTGCGGC
Source organism: Methanobacteriota archaeon (assembly GCA_023436075.1). Lineage (GTDB taxonomy): Archaea > Halobacteriota > Methanocellia > Methanocellales > Methanocellaceae > Methanocella_A. The sequence goes on along the minus strand of JAEZKS010000042.1, from coordinate 3,791 downwards.
CACCTTGTCGGCCAACCGCTGGATAGGCGCCTTGCTGCCCTGTGCTTCCTCTACCATCCTGATGATCTGGGACAGCACAGTATCCCGCCCGACCTTGGTGGTCTTGAACCGGAACGAGCCGTTCCCGTTGATGGTCGCGCCGATGACGTTATCGCCTTCCCGCTTGCCGACAGGGATAGACTCGCCAGTGATCATGGACTCATCGACAGTCGAGTAGCCGTCGATGACCACGCCGTCCACCGGGATCTTCTCGCCGGGCCGCACGATGACGACGTCGTCGACCTGCACGTCCTCCACGGGCACGTCTGTCTCTTTGCCGTCCCGCTCGATGCGGGCTGTCTTCGCCTTTAGCTTCTGCAGCCGGCGGATCGCCTCGGACGTCTGGCCTTTCGCCCGTGCCTCCAGGAGGCGGCCCAGCAGGATCAGTGCGATGATCGTCGCCGACGTGTCGAAATAGGTGGATGGCATCTGGTCGCCGATCATCACCAGGCCGGGCGCGAAGGTCGCCACTACGCTGTAGAGGTATGCGGCAGTCGTGCCTACGGCGATGAGCACGTTCATGTCAGCCGTGCCGTGTTTTAGCGCAGCGAACGCACTCCTGTAGAACCGCCAGCCGATCCAGAACTGGACGGGCGTGGCCAACAGGAATGCGATCAGATCGATTGGGTTCACGCTTGCGAAGCCGAGGTTTATCGTCTCCATTTTTAGCGACGAGATGACCGGGATATAATTGCCGAAGAACATCAGCACCATGATAATGACAGCCGCAACTCCTGCGAGAATGAACTTGACTGTCAGGTCATGTAATTCCTTATTCCGTGACTCTCTCTCACGATCCACGAACTCCCCTGCCGTCGGTACCTCCGGGACCTCATAACCCTGGCTCCTGACGATCTTCTTAAGGTCGTCAACGGTGACGATAGACGGGAAATAGTGGACGGTAGCCCTCTCCGTTGCCAAGTTCACCGCTGCGCTCGCCACGCCCTCGCTCGCCTTCAGTGCATTCTCGATTCGTGCCTGGCAGGAGGCACACGTCATGCCCCTGATCGGCAGCGTGATGTTCTCTTCCTCGACTCCATATCCCGCGTCCTTGATCGAGTGAACGATGTCCTCGATCGTTATCTGCGTCGGGTCATAGACGAAAGTGGCGATCTCAGTGGCCAGGTTCACGTTCGCCTGCTCAACGCCCTTCGTCTCCTGGATGGCTTTCTCCACCCTCGCAACGCACGACGCGCAGGTCATGCCCGTGATCTTCAGTTGCGTCTTCCTCATTTCATCGGCCTACTTCCTGATCTTGTATGTCACACATTATTCATTAATTTGTTCGATGAGGCAGAACCCCTGTATAAGACAGGGGTTTCTGTCTGATGTTCATCAATGCTTTTTTTCCTTGTTTTCGGTTTCCTTGTTTTTCTTCTCCTTGTTGTCATTCTTCTTTTCCGATTGTCCGCATCCGCAGCCACATCCCATGGTGTCACCTCCTCTCTGGTTCCTTTAGTTTATGTAGTTACTTTAATAAATAAAGTATAAATAGCTGTCAGTATGAAAATGCATAGCAACTATAGGAAACGAGCACAGATATGAAAAAGGAAAGCGCCCGGCTTGTGATTTTTTATGTGGCTGCCTGGGGCAGGCTCGATCATAGGCCCAGATGGCTCTTCTGGAAGATCCTGGCGCACTTCTCGCTGCAGAAGTAGCGGCGCCGGTTGCCCAGCTTGAAGACCACGATGGCCTTCTCCGTATCAACGTCTCTGCCGCAAACGGGGTCTTTCTCGATCATATTCAGAACTCGGCTTTCCCGTATATTTACCTAAGGCTGTTTAATGCGCGGGGCAAAAAAGCGCATATAGTCCGACCTTCAATATCATGTTTCTATGGAATCCTTCAGCATCATCCTCGATTGCCCTGACCCGGAGCAACTGCTCGATGAGATCTGGCCGAAGCTCGATGACTATTGTACGTACGAGGTCTTCGAGTATGCATCGGGCAAAGTGATGTTGATCACCTTTGAAAAATTCCTTCTCAGGGTCAATTCAAATCTGCTTGCCGCGATCGCTCTGGACTTTTCTGACGAGGGAAAGTGCCAGATCGACATCGTTTCCGGAGGCGGTGGCGAAGGCATTCTGAACTTCAGATACGGCTCTGAAAAAAGTATCGTACGGACTGTCGTGGAGATGTTCATCGATATCAGTGATGCTAAAGGCTGGGAAATCACAGAAGACGATGATAGTCCGTCATCAGGTGAACATACGGAATAGCGTTGCTCCGCGCTTGCTGTGGGGCGTGAAGATTTCCTGCAATATCTGGTCGATGGGAATGCTCTCGACTTTCATGGTCTTGAGCCCGCGGAAAGTCCAGTCCATTTTAGTGTCGCTGGCCTTGCGGATGTACTCCTTTAGCCCGTAGTTCCGGTCCAGGGAGGGGCCGCGCTGCCGCTCGATCTCCGCATCGTACTGCCGCAGCGCGTCTGCCGCCAGGTCGTCATTGGCGACCCATCGGGCGATCACGTTCCCGGCAATGCGGCCGCTGATCATGCCATTGAGGATGCCCTCGCCCGTCAGCGGGTCCGTGAGCCTTCCCGCATCTCCGACCAGCACCAGGCCGCCTGCAGATAGCTGCGACAGTCTCCCCCGGAGCGGTACGCCGCCGACCATCGTCTCCAGTATGTGCGCGCCGGGGAATCGCCAGGTTACGAAGTCGTTGAGGTAGTCGATCGGCCTGCGCAGCGTACGGCCGTTGTACACGACGCCCAGCCCGACGTTGGCCTCTCGTTCGCCTTTGGGAAATACCCAGGCATAGCCTCCTGGCGCCCACCGGCTGCCGAAGTAGAACTCGCAGCATCCGGCATCGAGGTCGATGTCTGTGAGGTGATACTGGACGCAGGAGGCCATGTCTTTCATGGGCAGGCTGGTGTCGATGCCTGCCCACCTGCCGATCCGGGACTCCACGCCATCGGCGGCCACGATCGCCTTTGCGCGCACCGAGAAGTCGTCGCCGAGGCTCTTTCCCCTGACGCCACAGGCCCGGCCGCCTTTCACGATCAGGCCGGTGACCTGCGTCTTGGTGAGGACGTCGGCGCCAGCGGCTGCCGCCATCATAGCCAGGTCTCGATCGAAGACCTTGCGGTCGAGGACGTAGGCAACATCCTTCTCGTCGGAAAAGGCCAGGCTTGCGCCCGGGGCGAAAAATTTCGAGCGGCGGATGCGGCTGCATATCCACTTCGGGTCTGGCTCGAAGAAGCCGCGCATGCCTGCGACTGTCATGCCTTCGGCGCACCTGATCGGCTCGCCGACTTCCTGCTTCTTCTCTACGAGCAGGACGCTGAGGCCATTCTCAGCAGCGGTCTTAGCGGCTATCGAGCCCGCCGGCCCGGCGCCTGCTACGACGGCATCGTATTTGTCTTTCACAGATGGTCACTTTCCCCCCGCGAATGCCTACGCTTTTGTCGCCGTGCAGTTTATAGGTTCCGGTGGCGGCAGCGCATTTTCGGGCTACAGAATGTTTATCTACAGGCGCAATAATACGTGAGATAGTATTAAGCGGCATAACAACTATCCGCAGGAATTTTGGTCATGGATAAAATACCGCCCGCGCTCGTCAAGTCCCTGACAGAGCTCGGGCTGCTGGAGTCCGAGGCGAAGATCTACGTCGCCCTTGTCATGATGAATAGTTCCGACGTCAAGGAGATCATCGATTTTCTGGGCATGTCGAAGCCCAACGTGTATGAAGGTCTCCGCTCGCTGGAAGAGAAGGGTCTGATCGTCGCAGTGAGCGAGCGGCCCATCGTCTAC
>JAEZKS010000021.1 GCA_023436075.1 Methanobacteriota archaeon | reverse complement strand
TCCCTTAGCTGTCCTGTTGACCTGCGTCTGCAGCTCGCGCCAGGTATATCTCAAGCCCTGGTGTACCGATACCAGCGCTTCTCTGTCGGGGTAGCTTTCGACGATCTCGTCGAACATGTCGCCGACGGTCATGCCGATCAGCGGCTTCTCGGACCCCATGAATGCGTAGCTGAGGGATTTTCGCTTTTGCATCGTACTACCTTCCAGCGTATCCATGACAAATGGTGCCACATGTCATTGATTTCACATTATTTATAGATAGCCCTGCTTGAGGCATGCGCCTGTGAGCAGGCGAAAGGCCGGCGGATCGGCCGCTCCTATAGTATGGGAAAATGCACCCATAATAAACTTTTCGGGCATAAGTATAATCATTAATATGTTTACATAGCTTTCATAATGATTAATCATTTTGTTATCGGTAAAAACCACATTTTTTTCTATCTGGCAAGTATATCCATGCGCTATGACAGCGTAACGCACGGAAGCGTTTAAATAGTGTGTCCTGAATCATAGGAAATTGGACCTATCGGGTAATGTTTCACGTTTTAAGAAGGTAAGTCTCATGCAGGAAAAGATCAAAGAAGTTGCCGCCCGTATCAAGGAGCTCAGGGGCATCCTCGGGGTCAGCCAGGAGGAGATGGCATCCTCCCTCAGGGTTGGTCTGGAGCAGTACCAGAGATATGAAAACGGCGCGGAGGACATCCCCGCCAGCGTGCTGTACGAGGTCTCCCACAAGCTGGGGGTGGAAATGAGCATCCTCCTGACAGGAGAAGCACCGCGGATGCACTACTTCACGGTGACCCGGAAGGGCAAGGGGGCGAGCGTCGAGCGGAGGAAGCAGTACAAGTATCAGAGCCTGGCCTCTAATTTCATTAACAAGAAAGCCGAGCCGTTCATCGTGACGGTGGAGCCCGGACCGGCCGACGCGAAGGTGCATACCAATGCTCATCCGGGACAGGAGTTCAACCTGGTCCTCGAGGGCAGCCTCAAGTTCATCATCAAGGACCATGAGATCGTCCTCGACGAGGGTGACTCTATCTACTTTGACTCGGGCTGTGAGCACGCTATGGTGGCCCGGAACAATAAGCCGGCACGCTTCCTGGCCATAATTATGTAAAACGGAGAACTACATGTCGCTATTGAACAGATTTCTTCACAAGACGGAATTCGACTCCTACGAGGATTTCAAGAAAAACTTCCGCCTGAACGTGCCCCCAAACTTCAACTTCGCTTACGATGTCGTTGACGTGATAGCGAAGGAGACGCCGGACAAGATCGCCCTGGTGTGGTGCGATGACACAGGCGGCGAAAAGATACTCACGTTCTCCGAGATGAAGCGCCTGAGCGAAAAGGCGGCGAACTATTTCAAGAGCATCGGGATAAAGAAGGGCGATACGGTCATGCTGGCCCTCAAGGGCCGGTACGAGTGGTGGCATTGCATGCTGGCACTGCACCGCATCGGTGCCATCGCCATCCCCGCCACTCACATGCTCACGACCAAGGACATCGTGTACCGGCTCAAGCTGGCCGATATCAAGATGATCGTCGCGGCCGAGGAGCGATCCCTGGTCAACTACGTAGACGAAGCTCAGAAGGAGTGCCCGGACATACTGAGATACAAGGCCATCGTGGGCGGAAGCCATGACAGTTGGGCCGACTTCAACGCTGATGTCGAGAAAGCAAGCGATCGATTCCAGCGGCCGGTCGGCAAGGAGGCCACGAAGAACGATGACATCTCCATCCTGTATTTCACATCGGGCACGGCGGGCCTTCCCAAGATGGTAATCCACGATTTCGACTATCCGCTCGCGCACATACTCACGGCTGTATACTGGCAGAATGTCATAGACAATGGCCTCCACTACACGGTGGCGGATACGGGATGGGCCAAGGCGGTCTGGGGCAAGATCTACGGCCAGTGGCTCGGCGGCAGCGCGATCTTCGCCTACGACTACGAGGAGTTCAATCCGCTGCGGCTGCTGCAGAAGACGACCGAGTACAAAGTGACGACGTTCTGCGCCCCGCCGACGATCTACCGGTTCCTCATCAACGAGGACCTGAGCAAGTTCGACTTCTCCCACATAAAGTACTGTGTCACGGCTGGCGAGCCGCTCAACCCCGAAGTCTATAACCGATGGCTCAAGGCTACCGGGCACAGGCTAATGGAAGGCTTCGGCCAGACTGAGGCGGTCGTCATGATCGCCACATACCCATGGATCGAGCCCCGGCCGGGCTCTATGGGCAAGCCTACGCCGGGCTACAACATCGAGCTGCTGAACGCGGACGGCAAGGTCTGCGAAGCCGGCGAAGAGGGCGAACTCTGCATTAACATGACAAAAGGCTCACCATCGGGGCTGTTCAAGGGCTACTACCGCGACCAGAAGCGGACCGACTCCGTACTGCACAGCGGCTACTATCACACTGGCGACATGGCCTGGATGGACGAAGACGGCTATCTCTGGTTCGTGGGCCGGGCGGACGACGTTATCAAGAGCTCCGGCTACCGCATCGGTCCCTTTGAGGTCGAGAGCGCCCTGATCCAGCACCCTGCCGTGGTGGAGTGCGCCATAACGGCGGTGCCGGACGACATCCGGGGCCAGATCGTCAAGGCCACGGTGGTGCTCCGGAAAGACTATACGGCCAGCGATGCGCTGAAGAAGGAGCTGCAGGACCACGTGAAAAAGGTCACGGCCCCGTACAAGTACCCCCGCGTAGTCGAGTTCGTGCCAGCGCTGCCCAAGACGATTAGCGGCAAAATCCGGCGGGTGGAGATCCGGGATAAGGATAAATCGTCGGCCGAGCTATAGACTTGCCACGTCTCGGCAGGCCACTTTCTCGTTTTTTGAGATGCCGGCGGCACTATTTGCTCCGGCATCCATGTGTTCGATACTGCTTCTGTTGTGTCAGCTTACACTACCAGGAACGGCGTGTTAGCGTTGACGCTCCGGAAGGTAAAGCCGTCCGTGCTTAAGGCGGAACTGTCCGCGATGCCGCGCCGTGCATCCACGAACGAGTTGCCCATTGCGATCGGGTTCGAGTTCACCTTGAGCGAGGTGAAGCTGAACCTGGCCGCGTCGAGCGGTGCGAAGAAGTTAGTGTTCTTCGCCTGGAAGTTCGCCCGGAAGCTGTCCGTGCTTAAGGCGGAACTCTCCGCGATGCCACGATTTGCTTTCACGAACGAGTTGCCCATTGCGGTCGGGTTCGAGTTCACGTTCAGGCTGGAGCTGCTGAAGCTCGGGCCGCCGTGGCCGCCCTTGATGCCCGATATCTTGCCGACGCCCAACCCCTTTCCGATGCTTATTCCCGCTCCCTTTCCTTTTCCTCTGGAGCCACTTGCGGCATCGACCGAGCAGATCACCAGGCCAGTAAATACGGCCAGCACAATAAGCACGGTCAATGCTAAGCGAATTTTGTTCTTCATCATCGTATCACACCATTATGTCCTTCCCGGAATCGGGGCATAACCTATGCTGAAAAAACGAGCGCGGACGACGTGCTTCTCGCTTGATATTCCCAGCGTAGGGTGATGAAACCGACCCGAAAGTTCAGTATTTGCCCGACGCAGCCCGCCGGAACCGTATGGCTCCGGCTAGCAAAAAAGAGCGTACTGCGCTACAATGACCTGGAATACTGGATGCTCTCTGTCTCCCTGGCAGTGCCCGGGCGGGCTCCCTCTGCCATGCAGGACACGACAGTATCGGCGCCTTCCGTTCCGAAATCGAAGACCGAAGGCATGTTCCATGGCGTTGTAAGCCGTTCCCGCCCAATTCCGATGTTAAAGTCAGTAATCTTTTATTATCCGCGCATGATATCTCGTAACGGGTATTGAGGGTTATATAAGGCTTACAGCCCGGGCGTGGTGTGGGTATATGAGTGGTCAGTCTGTCCGGTATTTGCGAGGCTTCGTCGTCGTGCTGGTTATCCTGTTGGTATGCTGCACTGTGGTCGTTCCATTCGGCGCATCGGGCACTGAGACGAGGCCTGAGCTGGTGTATGGCAACATTGTCGCAGGCAATGATTACACCGACAGCGGCGCATCCCAGGCACTGTTTCACCGTTCGACCCTGGCGACGACGGATGACGAGGCTCTGGCCATTTCCCTGCCCTATGAAGAAAGCGGCTATAATGGCGGTTCCCCGGCAGGCACAGCCCCTATCGAGATAGCGCAAACCAGCAGCGACACCATTGCTGCTACGAGCACGGGTCTCTTCGAGGCAAACTACCTGTTCAGCCCGGCGATCAACTACGGGGCGGCACCCGTCGGGACAGGGTATTTCGGAGTTCCCCAGCCCGTCAGCACGGCCCTGTTTACATCGAACTCGCTGATGTATCCTGAGATGGTTGTGCGAGGTAACTTGATCAAGGACAAGGAGGGCGAGCCTGCTGCCCTTGGAATCTCTCTACCGCCGCTTCAGTCAGGCCCTGCATATAATGCGATCGGCGCTCTCGCGGCCAAGCAAGAAAACGCAGACGCCATCGGGTACGATGCGCGAGACGCCGGGATGCCGGTCATCCTGTCGAGCCGCACGATCGACTTCGATGCGTCCCCGGAGCAGATCGATAATACCAGCATCGTCGATCGACTATGGCGAAACACTCACCAGGGGAGCATCATGGATTACATATACGAGGGAGATGCCGCGTATCCCCAGTGGATCGCGCCGTATAAGAATCCCTTAATATTGATCGACTGTGGTGATTCACTGAGCACAATGAAATTCGCGTTAAAAATGACCCGGGCAGGAACCTTCCTCGTCCCGTCGTTCTGGAGTATTTGAGCACAAGGGGCACTGGGCACAACGGATGCCATGTAGTCCTTGTTAGACTACCATGAATGGCTCATGGTATCCGTTGTGCTCGTAGTGTTACTCGCGCACCATCTTGATCGACTTCGAGGGGCACTCGTTAGCGCAGATGCCACAGCCCTTGCAATAGTCGTAGTCAACGTTCAGATCCTTGTCGATGCAGGCATCGGGACAATAGAGGATGCAGTTACCACACTTCTTGCAGGTCGCCCTGTCGATTTCCGGCTTAAAGGTCCGCCACGATCCGGTCTTGCCGGCCGCGCCATGCTGCGGTTTCGATGCCGGCGTCACGGGCAGGCTCCGTTCCGGGGCTTTCTTGCTTTTCTGGACTGTTTTTGCCTTCAACACATGACCACCTTCTCATAGGCTTCCTTCGCCGCGTTCACGTTCTTCACGTCGCTGAACGTATCCTTGATCGCCGCCAGCGCAGAGTCGAGACTGACGATGTCGAGCTTCGCCAGGGCGCCGAGTACGGGCGTGTTCAGGATGGGTGCGCCCGAGAGTGTCAGGCCCAGACTCAGCGCGATGTCGGTCACGTTGACCGTGGCAACTCTGAAGTCGCCCTTCGGCAGCCTGTCGCAGTGACTCGTGTTCACTACCAGCAATCCGCCGGGCTTCAGTCCCTCGGCCACGTTGACAAGATCGAGGATGGTGTCGTCGAGCACGACTACGATGTCGGGATTGTAGACCTGGCTTGACACTTTGATGTCATTTTCTGAGATGCGCGTGAATGACGTGATCGGCGCGCCGCGGCGCTCGGCACCGTAGAGCGGGAACGCCGTGCTGTGCCGGCCTTCGAGGAATGCCGCTTGTGCGAGCAGCTTGGACGCGGTCACGCCGCCCTGGCCGCCGCGGGAGTGCCACCGTATCTCGATTATCATTCCACCCCCATCCAGATTTCGCCTTCAGGCTTTGCCTTGCGGATGAAGGAGGCAATGTCCTTGTAAGTAACGTCCTGCCCGCCGAGACCGGCGATTACGTTGAACACCGGCACATCGTGGCGGAACCGGATCTCCTGTGCCAGAATACCTCCGGCGCCGGGCGAATAGTCCCTGTCGATGACAACGACCCGCTTTCCGTCCAGGTTCAGCTTCGGGAACGGGCGGAACTGCCGGACGCGGATCGCGCCGGCCTTGATCCCTTCGCCCCTGAGGAGGTCGACAGCCATCTCGGCCTCGCGGGCCATAGTGCCCATGCTGACGACTACGATGTCCGCATCATCCGTGCGGTACTCTGCGACGCTCGAATACCGGCGTCCGAACCGCTCTGCGAACTCCTGCTCGATGACCCTGGCCAGCTCGCCCGCCGTGTCCATGTCTTCCTTGATCATGCGCCTGAACTTGTAATAGTCCGCCGGGCCGACCAGGTTGCCGTACGACATCGGGTTCTCCGTGTCTATCCTGTGAGGCAGGTCGATTTCCGGCAGGAAGTCTCCCGTGTCGGTGATGTCCAGCGACTGGATCGCATGACTGAGGATGAACCCGTCCAGGTTGACCATGACTGGCAGGTACACCGACTCCGCCAGCTTGTAGGCCATGATAGTCGTGTCGTAGACCTCCTGTACTGTGGACGCGTAGAACTGTATCCAGCCCGTGTCTCGCTGTGACAATGAGTCAGTATGCTCTGCCCAGATGTTCCATGCCGGGCCTACGGCCCGGTTGATGTTGGCCATTACGATGGGCAGTCTGGCTCCCGCAGCCCAGTGGATCATCTCATGCATATAGAGCAGCCCGTGACTGGACGTGGCGGTGAACGCTCTGGCTCCGGTGGCTGAGGCGCCAATGCACGCTGCCAGTGCCGAGTGCTCGCTCTCCACCCTGATGTAGGACGCGTTCATCTTCTTCGTTTCCACGAGAGACGCGATGGTCTCGACCACCTCGGTCTGCGGCGTGATCGGGTATGCGGCGACCAGCTCGACGTCGCATTCCTTGACCGCGTAAGCGACCGACTGGTTGCCTGTCGACATCTTCTTCATGCGACCAGCCCCTTGAGGCGGGCAACGCCCGATTCTACCTCGCTTTGTAGCGCAGCTACATCCACTCCCTTGAACCGGCCCTGCATCTTCACGTACTCTGCAACAGGTGTCGGCTTCTTCAATGCGGCAGACGTCGGGGCGCTCAGCGTGACCTTCCCATCCTGGTACTCATAGAGGAACCACATGGCCGACTTGACGGCGAGCTTGCCGATCTCGACTGACTTCTCCGTAGAGTACCGCCAGCCAGTCGGACATGGGGCATGCACGTGTATGAACTTGGTGCCCTCGACGGACAACGCCTTTTCGACCTTCTTCATCAGGTCTCGCGGGTAGGATGCGCTGGCCGTAGCCATGAAGGCCGGCCGGTGTGCCATGACGATGAAATCGATATCCTTCTTCGAGTCCTTCCTGCCAGTGGGCGTCGTGGTGGTAATCGCTCCGTAGGGCGTCGAACCGCTCTTCTGCATGCCCGTGTTCCCGTATGCCTCGTTGTCATAGCAGACGTAGAGGATGTTGGCGTTCCGCTCGATGGCGCCGGACAGCGCCTGGATTCCTATGTCCACTGTGCCGCCATCGCCGGCGAAGACTATGATGTTCTTGCCACGGTTCCGTGCCGCCGAAGCCATGCCGTCGGCTGCGGCTGCGGCCGCGGCGAAGGCGACGTTGAGCACGGGCACGCCATAGGCAGTCCGCGGAAAGGAGCCCTGGCACACCGTAGAGCAGCAGGCCGGGTTCACGATGATCGTGTTTTTACCCGCGGCCTTCAGTATGTACCGGAGCGCCAGCATCGCCGAGCACCCGGCACAGGCCGTATTGCCCTTGTAGAGAAATTCTTCCTGAGGGATATCGTCCAGCATCAAGCAACACCTGTATTATATAGGCTGCATACTATTGACTGCAGGTATTTAAAATCTTATGGTTCGGGCAGCCCTGTGCAGAACCGGGCAGTGACAACATGACGAAAATGGGTCGGAGAAATCGTCGTGTGCCTCGCCCTAGTTAAATAAGCGGCATTTCTTCGCCGTCGCGCTCGCGCGCGTGACCGGGCCGCAGGGCCTTTTGTTGGAAGTTGTTGTTTTGTCATTGCGTCGCGGTAGCAGGGCGAAGTTTTTAGGCCGCAGCGATCGCAGGCTTCGCTACGCAGCGATCGCAGCAACTTTTAGATTTACGCTTGCCTTTGAACAGAAACTGCGTTCCATGAAAATCATTCGTCTCTGCGTACTCTGCGCCTTCTCTGCGATCTCTGCGAGCATTTAGTACTACGCATGCCGAAACAGGGCCGATTTTCATGTCCCGCACTCGAAAAACCCATTTATCATCAACCGAGTACTCTGCGCCTCCTCTGCGATCTCTGTGGCCTAAACGGTTACAGGCGTTCGAAGTCGAGAGATACGGCTAAAACATGCCGTAGGAGTGTCTCGTTCAGGCCGACGGGCTATTTCAAAAAGTACCCCTTATCGAACCCGCCGCGCTCTTCGCGTTTTTTATCCCGGATGGCTCGGAGTTCGGCCTTGTCGATGCCGTATGCGTCGATGATCGCATCCGCGACCTCCAGGACATCGGCCAGCTCTTCCCTGATGTCATCGGATACGTGAAGCTCCAGCGCTTCTTCGACGAGCTTATCCTTCAGCGCAGCCCTGAACTGCGCTCCTTTCAGCTCTTCGACTTGCGGCGACTTGCCCTCACGGCGCATGATCTCCGGTATCCTGTCCCTGACCAGCTTGCTCACAATACTTGATCGGCGGCTTTTTATATGAATTTTTCACGGGCGAAGCAGGATTTAATATATAGCGATTGAATAATATTAATAGTGATTTTCATGAAGAAGAAACTGGTCATCGTCTACCTGAGTACGTCTGGCAACACGAAGAAGATGGCCGACGCCATCGCCGAAGGCGCGGAATCGCGGGGCGTCAACGTCAAAGTGGAGAGCTTCTACGACGTCGACATGGACGTCCTCCGGGCTGCCGATGCCATCGCGCTGGGCTCGTCCACTTTCTGGTACAAAATGCACGAGGCCATGTCGCATTTCATCGACCGGCTGGAGAAGGAAGGCCTGAATGCGAAGGTCGGCGCAGCTTTCGGCTCCTACGGCTGGAGCGGCGAGGCGCCCGTACAGATCGCGGAGCGGTTGCGCCAGATAGGCCTGAAGGTCGTGGACCCGGTCCTGCGGGTACAATGGGCGCCGGAGGGGAAGGACCTGAAGGAGTGCGAGCGGCTGGGCAAGGACATAGCCAAGGCCATGAAGGGCGAGAAAGAGGTCGTGGACAAAGAGCGGGAGATGGATAGTGCGCCCCCGGGTGCGAGGACACAATAGCCAGATGACTGGGTGCCTGCTGAAAATATTCTCGCCAATTTTTTCAAACTTTTTCAAACGGTTATTTATTTATAATTTGTTGCAACATTACGGTTAGTCAGTTACCAGTAGCTACTCCTTCGATATGTATATGTCCGGATGATGGCACGGTATGTGACAAGGATTTGATCATCATGGTGGGGGAGCTTATAGTTTGAGCGGTAAAAGCATTTCTTTAATGACCATTTCAGCATTCGCCTGCTTTTTATTACTGGCTATGATAGCACAGCCGGTGTCGACAGGTTCGGCAAATGTCGTTTGCTCGCTGGATAAAAGCGTCATATCGCCCGGCATCAGTACCACGCTCACTTATACGCTCGGCAACGTCGTGAACGCCAATACCACTATTATGGTCTGGGACCCCTCCGAAAACCCGGTCTGGAGCAAGTTAGAGGGCGACCAAGGCCCTGGCATACACCAGGTCTCATGGGACGGCACGTTCGATAATGGCACGGCGGTCCCGGGCGGCCAGTACACGATCACCGTGACCGTGGTCAACGATACGTACTATGGCCTGAACGACCCGCAGTGCGTGGCGGTGAACAACAGCGGATATGTATATTTGACCGATTCCAATTCAGGCGCGGGATTGGTGTACGTATTCGCCCCTGATGGTACCCTGTTGACCCAGATCTTGGGGTTGCAGGGGCCGAAGGGCATCGCGGTCAATAATACCGGCTATGTCTACGTCGCCGATAATACTGCCGGAGTCGTGGACGTTTATGCGCCCGACAACACGCTGGCAATGCAACTTACCTTGGGGTACTCTCCGTCAGGCATCGCCGTCAACCAGAGCGGATACGCCTATGTAACGGAATTACTAACGCCTTCTGTTCACATATTGAGACCTGACGGCACGGAGCTTACGCGGCTTACTGTCTTCGACCCTTACGCTCCGATCGCGGTCGCGTTTAACAACAGCGGGTATGTCTTTGTGGCCGTTGCGAACTTTGTGTCTCAATCCGGCGAAGTATATGTGTACGGACCCGGCGACAACATGCCATCGGGCACGCTCATGGGACAGATCATGGACTATAAGCCTCAGGGGATTTTTGTCGACTCCTTCGGACTTGTGTACGTTACCACTTCCACAGGCTTCGTGGATATATACTCTCTTGAGGGTACGACTCCGGTGAATATCCTGTCCGGGTTCGGTTTTCCGCAGGGTATCGCGCAGGACACTAACGGGAACTTATATGTGGTCGATAACGGCTGGAATGCCTTGACTGAGATCTTCAACGGAGTAGGAGGCCGCGCTGAGGTCGTCGTGAATGATCTGTCTCCGTCTGTGTCCGGCAGCCCGACTCCGAGCAACCCCCCACCGATACCGACATTCGAGCCGGCGGCAGGACCC
>JAEZKS010000006.1 GCA_023436075.1 Methanobacteriota archaeon | reverse complement strand
GCATCAAGGAGTCCCTGCCGCCATGGGTCCGGCTGCAGCGCATCCAGCGGGACATACCGGTGAAACACGTCTCGGACGGCGTGACCAAGAGTAACGTCCGGCAGATCTCCGCAGACATACTGCGACAGTCACAGAAGAAATGCCGCTGCATCAGGTGCCGTGAAATCGGGCATAAGCTGCTGAACGGCGCGGTCCCTGACCCATCGGCTGTCAGCATGAACGAGCACCGGATGGAAGTTTGCAGCGGCACCGAGCACTTCCTCTCCTTTGACGATACAAGTATCGACGCACTCATTGGCTTCCTCCGCCTGCGATTCCCTGAGAAGCCTCACCGGCCGGAGTTGCAGGACGCGGCGATCGTAAGGGAACTGCACGTTTATGGCAAAATGGTGCCGCTGGGCGCCAGGGACGGTGCATGGCAGCACAAGGGATATGGCCGGCGCCTTCTCGATCGTGCCGAAGAGATCGCCGCAGGGGTGGGCTACGGGAAGATCGCCGTGATCAGCGGCATCGGTGCTCGGGAGTATTACCGTAAGCTGGGATACGAGCGCGACGGGCCGTATATGTCGAGAAGCTTATAGTCGTCCTGCCCTGAAATCCGTCGCCCACTTCTGCCCTGGCTTCTAAACGCACACGCGTAACGGGATGCCTGGCGCTCATGTCAAGACAGCATGGCTTTGGTCGTTTGTACTTGTTTCGGCTACGTATCGTACGATCTTCCCGCCAAGGCCGCCAAGGACGGAAGCTCGCCAAGATTTTTAATAAAACGGTTCCATCATGTTGCCTTTCGTTAAAAAGTCCTTGGCGAGAGTTTTCGTTCTACGAGCGCCTGAAACAAGGCCTGGTATAGTCGTTCCTGAAAATCTATGGCTCAATTCTGCCCCAGCCTTCCCAAGAGGCCCTACCGTTGGCCAGGTCACGCGCGCGAGCGTCCGCTCCACATGGCTTACTTCTCAAAGCCGCTGCTATCATATCTATTATATGGTAAGTATTAAATACTATTTAATATAAATACCTGAATATGTTTCTCCGTCAGGGCATCCGAGACCGGCTCAAGGGCCTGGAGACCTACGTCTCCCTCGGTGCCATCGTATGCCTGTCGCTGGCAGCCGCTACGATCTTTCTATGGATCATGTACGACGGCCGGGGCATGACTGGCGATACGGAACGCGGAGCGCTGCTGAGCACTCTCCTGATCTGCGATGCCGTCGCTTTTATTGTCACGGCAGTCGCTGCCATGATGTGCCTCTACGTCGCTTCGCTGCACTCGGGGAACTACCACGGCGTGATCGGGCTCGATGGCTACGCATTGTATTTCGTCGTCATGCTGGCCTCTCCCGCCTTCATCGTCGCCAACATCGCGTGGAAACCCGGAATGATTGCCGGCATAGACCTACTGATCGCCTGTGTACTTTCCGTAATCTCAGCTCTCGGAGGCGTGCTGTTCGTCGCCCTTCACGTGTATCTCCTGCGACCGCGGGAGCGCGTGAGGGCAGCGGTCGGGCAGATCATTGAGAGATATGGCACCGCGGACGCTACGGCTACGGCCGACGCCATCGCGATCGTGCAGCCGGCTATGGCTGGGCCATCAATGGAACTCTTCGGCATGCTGAAGCGGTATATGGTGTCGGGCGATCCCGGGCCGGCCAGGTCGGCGCTGGACGACATGCAGAAAGCGGCACTGGAGGCTGCCAGACGGGCCGATGATGTCCGATCACAGGCTGCCTCACAGGGAATGGTCGCACACATCGTCGAAACTGGCGCCATTGCGGCGGCCGTTGGCAACGAGCCAGTCGTATGTCACGCGATCGAATGTCTGAAAGAGATCACAGTCGACGCCGGAACAAAACAGGTCGCTATGGCGGCGTTCCGGGGCATCGGCTATATGTACGGCGAATATATGAAAAACCCGGCGCGTATCCGCACCTTGACCATGGATGCATGGCTGGCGGGTATTTACGCATCGATCTATGACAGGACAGGGAGGCGTGAGTCGCTGGATAAAGCGGCCGCAGCTTCCGACAGGGCGCTCTCGGAAGGGGGCGTGCTGACTGCAGAGGAGCGGGCCAGGGCGCTGTTTGCGTCCGGTCAGGTCTTACGTAGACTGGCAGAGGCCGAAAGCTCCGAAGAGAAAGCGCTGCTGGCCATATCCCGGCTCGACGAGGCACGTTCGGCCGGGATCGGCGGCTCACTGGATGCGGCGCTGATCGATGCAGAGATCGGGCAGGCCTATGTGGCGCTGGCGCCGACTAAGAACCCGATCAAGAGCTACAAGAAGGCGCTGGCGCTGTTCGAGGAAGCCAGCAAGACGCTGACTCCGGGGTTGTCGCGTTACGACTCGGCAATAATAGACTCCCGGCAGGGTTATGCGCATAGTATGCTGGCCGAAGAGTACAATCGCGCGCGTCGTTATGATGACGCGCTGAACAGCGCCAGGTCTGCCATCGAGCACTACAAGTCGGCCGCGAAATATTTCACGCCGGATCGCTCTGCGAACGAGCACAGCGCAATAATGTCCGGCGCCGGGCTGGCTAACACACTGATTTGTAAAGTATTCACTCAGGCCCGGGAATTCGACGACGCGCTGAAGCACGCCCGCATGGCGATCGACTGCTATACGACGGCGTTAGGCGTCCTTCCCGGAGACCGCACCACGGAAAGCTACGCTTCCCTGAAGGTCAGCATCGGCATGGCCGAGATGGACCTTGCCGAAGTCTGCTTCAAGGAAAAACGGTACGACGAGGCCATTTCGGCCTGCGACAGTGCGATCGCCTCCTACAACGAGGCGCTGCGCATCTACGAGGGCGCGGGCAGGGAAAAGCAGGCTGCTCCGGCTCGGAAGCAGCTCAAGGAAGCCAACGACCTGTTCAACACCTTCATGATGATCGGCAGCGGGAAAAGCCGACAGGCTGAGCTGGGGGACGCAGTATGAGAAAGGTCGTGGCAAAATGCCTGCGGGACGATTTCAGCTCGGGCAGCATGGCACACCTACGGTACCTGCTGTACGCCAAAAAGGCGGAAGACGAGAACTTCTCTTCGGTCGCATGCCTGTTCAGAGCGCTGGCGCTGTCCCGGTACATTCGTGCAGCAGAGCAGTACCGGCTGGCCAGTGAGCTGCTCGGCGCGTATACCGCCTGTGCAGAGACGCATTTCACGCTGGCCCGGACCATAGACAACCTGGAGCGGGCCCGGAACGATGAGAAGGTGGACGCCGAGGAGACCCTTCCGGCATATGTCGCGGTTGCAGAGAGCCAGGGCGAGGGTGCAGCGGCGAAGATTTTCAGGCACTCCGTCCTTACCAGTCACCACATGGCTGTGCTGCTGGAGGACGTGATACAGAAGACGAGGCACGCGGGCGAGGAGCCAAAGATCGGCCAGCTGTACGTATGCTCGACTTGCGGCTCCGTCAGTATCGAGGCTGCTGTGGACGGATGTCCCATCTGCGGCAGCAAACGAACCGGCTTCATTAATATAACCTGATCAGGCCTCTTGCTCTCTGGATGTTATCCTCTCTCATGCAGGCGACCGCCATGAAGATGGCAGTTTATCCAAGCACCTGCACGATCACGCTGCGTTTGCGCGGCCTGGTGTCGAAGTCCACCAGGACGACTTGCTGCCATGTCCCCAACATCATCGCCCTGTCCTTGAATGGGACCACGATGCCGGGGCCGACCGTAGATGCCCGGACGTGAGACATGCCATTTCCGTCGCCCCACGTTGCATTGTGGTCGTAATGGGCGTCTGCCGGCGCCAGGCGCTCCATGGCACGGGGAAAGTCTTTTTGCAGGCCTGGCTCGTACTCGATGGTCGTGATCGAAGCCGTGCTGCCCGGCACGAAGATAGTCACGATACCTTCGTCGATGCTGCCAGAAGAGATCACATCTTGCACGGCAGAGGTAATGTCCAGCATGTCGCCCCGGCCTTTCGAGTCAAAGCTCAACGTTTTCGTGAATGCCGTCATTGTCCTGTAAATCGGTTTGCCAGGGCATAAATCTAAGCGCAGCTGCCTGCCCGTGGGCTCTCACATTCGCGCGCGCGACCGCAACGAAGGTCGCTCTTGTCTACGACGACGGTCGCTCTTGTTAACTGCCGCCCACCATACTACATAAGATATTTAGCCACCCGAAACGCTGTATATCCCGATGAGCGGAAGGAAGCCCTTCGAGCAGGCCCTCGACCACATTTTCTGGTGCGATCAGTGCAACGTGCCGCTGGTATCCGACATGTGCGGAGCCTGTGGCAGCGGAGGCCGTCTCGTGTCACTTTCGCCCCCGGGCGACGTGAGGCCGTGCTCGCCGTACGAGCGCGGAATTTTACATGATCTGCTCCTTGATAATTACGGGACCGACCCGATCGGCGAACGTATCGTGCTGCTGAACAAGATACCGGGCGACGACAAGAACGATGAGGTCATCGTCGACGGGATGACGCTCTTTGTCATGTACTACGACCTTGTCGATGCTTCCTATAAGCTCGACCTGCGTCATGACGGCGCCAAAATCCTCTTTCCCCATGCTACGAAGAAGATCGTGACCATTGACGTCCCTCGTGAGAAGCATCTCAACGGCAAGGGTGTCAGCGGCCGCTCGGTCATCGGCTGCACTGGCGATATCAAAGCAGGTGACGTTGTCCTGGTCAAGGTCAGCGACACTTTCAATGGCGTCGGTGTGGCCCGGACTGACAGCGGCAGCCTGCAAGGGCCCGAAAACACGCTGAAAATCAGAAAGATCGGCAGCGGGACAAGAACGCTGAACGAAACGATCAGCACGTTCGACGATGCGGTCAGGGCGAACGCATCTCGGCTGCAGGCAATGGAAAAAGATGCGATCAATACCATCCGCGGCGTTACCGGCCAGCACCGCAACATGCCGGTTACTGTCTCGTTCAGCGGTGGGAAGGACAGCCTGGTCGTGCTGAACATCGCTTGCAAGGCCGTGCCGAAGCTCACCGCGTTCTTCGCGGATACGGGGCTGGAGTTTCCCGAGACTGTCGAGTACGTCGAGCGCTTCACGCGGGAGGCCGGGATCGAACTGAAGGTCGAGCGGGCAGGGGACGCGTTCGGGGAGAATTTCCCGGCATTCGGCCCGCCCGCAAAGGACTTCCGGTGGTGCTGCAAGGTCTGCAAGCTCGGGCCAATTTCTCATTTCCTCTCTTCCGGCGAGGTCATCACCATCGACGGCAAGCGCCGCTATGAGTCGTTCCAGCGGGGCGGCATCGGCGCTGTCGAGCGCAACCCGTTCGTACCCGGCCAGACCAGCATCTATCCGATCCGGGACTGGCGTGCGATCGAGGTCTGGCTTTACATCCGGATGGAACGCTTGCCATACAACCCACTGTACGACCAGGGTTTCGAGCGCATCGGCTGCTGGCTATGTCCGTCTGCGCTGCAGGCTGAATACGTGCGCATGAAGGAGTTGCACCCTGAAAAATTCGACGAATGGCAGGAAAAGTTGCATTCATGGGCCCGCGAGTCAGGCTTGTCGCCTGCGTATGTCGACCTCGGTTTCTGGCGGTGGAAGGCACACCCGAACAAGATGCTGAACCTCGCGAAGGAGCGAAACATCGCCCTCAAGCCGAAGGCCCGTGGGAAGATGGCGCTTGACATCATTCGTGGCATCAGCCCGTGCGTCGCCGGCGGCTACAGTATCGAAGGCGTATTGAGTCTTGAAGGTCGGGCTTCACCTGAACAGGTGATCGAGGCGCTGAAGACTATCGGCCACCCTACCTACTCGGAAGACCTGGACATGACGCTGGTCCGGGCAAAAGCAGGCACGTCTAAGCTGTTTGCCGGAGGTCAGGTGTACGCGTCGTCCGACGACAAGGCCGCCGCGCTCAGGCTCTTCGAGGAAACGGTCAGGCAGGTGCTGCGGGCGTCGCTGTGTACGCGGTGCCGGATTTGCGTGAAAGCATGCCCGCGTCGGGCGCTCAGGATCGAGAATGGCCTGCGGGTGGATGAGGCTCGCTGCGACCATTGCGGGAAGTGCACCCGTGCGTGCGTCATCGCGCGATATTACGACAAATTAACGGGTAACAATGGCGAAAAAACCGAAAATACTGGTGTAAAGCGACACCAGACGCATATAGCCCGCCGGGACGATGTTTATGCCCGTGGTCATCGCTGAAACGGCTGTCTCACGCGAAAAGTTTAAAAGCGCAGTGCGTATATAAGCACTTGATCATTTTACGGCATCAGCTGTATTGATCATACATGTACGGGGCGAGCTTCAGCCCGAACAGGCCGACGGCCAGGCTGAAAGCGGCGATAGCTCCGATGTACACGAGGGTCGACCATTGTCCTGCGATGTCCTCTGCGATCGCCAGAAGTGCGAGAAAGATGACCAGAAGGACGAAGGCGGTGCCGAACTCGACGAGATTAGTCTTTAGATTAGCCAAATAATACACCATACCTGATTGGGCCTTATGGGACATATGTTTTACGATTGACGCGGAGATAACAAAATGAGACAAGGGCTTGTACCAAAGAAGGTGTTCTTCACCAGCGGCGTCGGCCGGCACCGGGAGATGCTCGAATCGTTCGAGATGGCCCTGCGCGATGCGGGCATCGAAAAGTTCAACCTCGTGACGGTCAGCTCGATCTTGCCTCCCAAGTGTGACATCATCGACAGCGCCGCGGGCCTCAAGGAGCTATACCCCGGCGAGATCGTCTTTACCGTCATGTCGCGGAACTCCTCTAACGAGCCGAGCCGCCGCATCGCCGCGTCCATCGGCTGCGCCATCCCGAAAGATCGCAACAAGAACTTCGGCTATCTCTCGGAGCACCACTCATATGGCGAAACTGAGGAGTGCGCCGGCCAGTACGCGGGCAAGCTTGCCGAGAACATGCTGTTCACGTGGACGAAGGAGAAGCCCGAGAAAATCCTCAACATTTCTCGCACTGCAGAAGTGGATGAGGAGGGTAACTGGACAACAGTTATATCTGCTGCCGTGTTTATACTTTAGTGTGGTGACCTGAAGATGCGTTGTCCATCCTGCAACGAAGAGACCTTCGAGGAAGAGCTCATTTCGGGCAAATGCCCGCTGTGCGGATCGAAGATCATGGATTCCAAGGAGCCTGCCGCATCGACGGCCTCTGAGCCATTTATCAAGTGCATCACTGACTACGACGAGGCCCCGCTGGACATAGGAGGCGCCCCTGTCCGGGACATCATCGAGGACATCTTCGAGGACATTTTCTGCAACGTCGAGCGGACGCTGCTCATCAGCTACATGGCCTACGACATTTCTCAGAACACTGGCCTCGAAATCAAGCAGGCCCGGAACGTGGCCCGGCAGGTCGTCGACCTGGACGAGGCGTCGTTCGAGTTCGAGGTCATCCCCGCATGGCACGACGAGTTCAGGCTGAAAAAGTGTGCCCGCTGCGGCAGGATGCACCTGATGATCGGCCGGAAGCTGTTGAAGGGCCGCATCGATGACGGCGTCGGCGAGTATGACATCGAGTACATCTGCCGCCGGTGCACCTGAACTTTTTTTTCATTTCCTTTGCTCTGGCGCCCGGTACGCGCATGAATGATATCTGTCAGCCGGAATCCTGGCCGATTTGAAATTTTCGGACGAATAGAAAAAGGACGTATCGAGGGGACGGTGTGGGGGAGTATCACCGTACACCCCCTCTTAATCCAGAGATCAGATTTGCGCGACTGGTTGCGCGATCTGTCCTCCGCCGAACCCGCCGATCTGGCCAATGGGCTGTGCGATCTGTCCTCCGCCGA
>JAEZKS010000243.1 GCA_023436075.1 Methanobacteriota archaeon | reverse complement strand
AAGGTATCATAGAAGAGGTACTGGCCGATCGGCTTATCGATCAGGTCCGGAAGGATCGACCCGACGATGAGGAACCTGTAGTCGATCTTCTCCTTTAGGAAGTTGAACATGAGGAAGGCCAGGAGGAGCGTGATGCCGATGTGGCCGAAGAAGATCATAACATGGGTATAGCTTCCATGAATGGTTTAATACTTTCTCATGTTATGCTTATTTGTCAATCGCTGTATGCAGTATGCCTGTCTACACTATACTAAAATAATAGTCCTCCAGCACATGCGACAACAGTCCTGCACATATAGCCATCATTAAGATGAGCAGTTTTGAATTATTCATGATCGCACGGGTAATCGAGCCTGGATTGATCTCCAGCTGATAATCGTCTATTCTGGAGTACAGCCAGTTATAGGCGACTGTAATCAGTAGCCAGACTATCAAGCCGGAAAAGAATGCGAGCAGGAAATGCCCTAGCTCGCACATCAGGATATATGTGATGCTTACAGCCATCATTTATCCCCCGTCGTCGATTCCATCCGTCATTCGGGTGCCGGACTGATCGCTTTCTGTACTGTCGCAATGACGCTCTTCGCCACCGATCTTGCCGTGGTTCTCATACTGTACTGGAGCAACAGTACGGTGATGCAGGCAAAGGCTGCGAGACTGAGATATAGCACGAGCGCGTGGATCGGCCGTCCTATTCCAGAAAACCTGAAACCATCGAAGAAGCCGTCGATCAAGAATACCGGGCCCAGGCGCATGTTAAAGAGATACTGAGGTATGTGATCTATATCGACCGCTACGCCTGCTAACCCACTGGCGATACCAATTAGCAATAATTTAGCTCGTGTTCCGAGCTGTATACCCGACCTCATCTTTTATCCTCCTAGACCCCTCGTGGACGTACACAGAACCCGATCGATTTATTCTATGTAAATCAACCATATCTTTAAAATAAATCAATAAATATGTTCCCTACGCTTTTTGAAATTACCGCTGTCGGATTATAGAAAGAAATGCGAAAGCCCGGTGCTGTAAATCGTGGCAATTACTGGGCTTTAACAAGAGCTGCCTTCGCAGTCAATAAGAGCTGCCTTCGCAGCGGTCACGCGCGCGTGGCGGGCCACGAGGCCCTCTTATTCAGGTCTGGGGCCTTCGTGTTCAGACCGTCAGGCACTTCTAAACAAATACTTTTAAAACGTCTCCTTAAGCTCCGTAGCTCTTGAGTTCCTTTTTTTTAAAATCGTACTCCCTGTGCTCCTTAAACTTCAAAGTTCTACCTTAGCTCCGTTAACCTCCTGAACTCATCAACGAGAGCTCAGGAGGACAGAGAGTTCAGGTAGAGCTTCGAAGGTTGAAGGAGTTTAAGGAGGACGATTTTTAAAAAAGGAGTTAAGGAGCTTAGAGCTAAGGAGGATGTTTTTATTGTTCTTGAACGGTTTCAGGCTACCGGGCTTCTCTTCTTTAGGCTATGTACGCTAATGCTTCTCCCACTTGTACAGGTCCATGACCTGCGCCAGCGTCTTCCCGCGATCGATCTCGACGCGGACCCGTTCCTCGTTCTTCCTGACTTCGAGGGCCCTCCGCGCGACTTCATAGGCCCTCTCCTTCGGCACGACCATCACGCCGTTGTCGTCGCCGACGATCCAGTCCCCGGGCCGGATGGTCTGTCCCCCGCAGGTGATCTCGACGTTGATCTCGCCGAAGCCTTTCGGCTCTGCTGCGTTGGGCACGATGGCAGACGCGAACGCCGGGAACTTCATGCGCCGGATCTCATCTACATCCCTGATGGCGCCGTCGATCACCACGCCGGCTATGCCCTTCTGCGCGCAGCCGTGGGATGCCAGCTCGCCCCAGGGTGCAACGTAGTTGCTGAAATTATTGATGACGATGATCTCTCCGGGCCCGGCCACGTCCGAGGCTTCCACCGGCCGCGCCCAGTCGCCCGGGAAGTTTTGGACCGTGACCGCCTTGCCGGCGATCTTGATGCCTTCGTAGACCGGCCGGATGTCCCGGAGCGCCGGGTGCCGGTGCATGGCGTCCGAGATGTTCGGCGTCGAGACCTGCATGAAGAGGCTCCTGATCTCCTCGTCGAGCGATCGCTTCACTCCAGACTCCTTCGTCGACGGGCGATCCATGGCCTCGCGGACAGCCCTGGCAGCCGCGGTCACGTCCTTCGACCGGATGATGTTGCCTCCGACGATCACGATATCCGCCCCTGCAGCCACTGCTGCCGCGGCCCCTGCGGAGTCCAGCCCTCCCGCCACGGCCACGGGTACTGTCACTGCCTGGCGGACTGTCCGTAGCACGTCCAGCGGGTCGTGGCCGACCATCTGCTGGTCGATGCCCGCGTGCACGCCGATGATGTCCACGCCGATCTCCTGCAGCCGCGCTGCCCGAGCTGCCGCGTCAGGCACGTTAATCAGGTCGGCGGCGAGCCGTACGCCGTATTTCCGGGCTGATCGCAGCGCATCCTCGATGGTGACGTCTGACGATGCACCGAGGACCGATACGATGCCTGCACCTGCCTTCGCAGCCATCTCTACCTCGACCGCGCCGGTGTCCATAGTCTTCATGTCGGCGACGATCACGCGGCCGGGGAACGCCTGCTTCAGCGACCGTACCGCGTTCATGCCCTCGCTCTTGATCAGCGGCGTGCCGACCTCGATGTAGTCCGCTCCGCCGTCCACCGCCTCCCTGGCGATCTGCATGGCCCGCGTGAGCTCCACTTCATCCAGGGCAACTTGCAAGACTGGCGTCATAATATTCGTTACAACTTAAACCGCAGAAGGTTATAAGGTTTGGGTTTCCCGGGGCTCCTGCGATTTGACCTGTTTGGGCTTTGCGTCGCGGGACACAAAATCACGAAATTTATTTTCATGTTAAATCACGAAATGAATTAAAGCACTGTTAAACCGCTAAGAGCACTAATTCACTATTAAAAATCGAATGCTCTAAAGCACGGCTACTAAAGCACGAATTAAAGCGCGAATGGCTCGAAGACACCAACTAATACAGGCTTGTCGTACACTTTGTTAACAAGGCTATCCGCTGGCCATAGATAGATTATTGGGGCT
The DNA here is from genome assembly GCA_023436075.1 of Methanobacteriota archaeon. Taxonomy (GTDB): domain Archaea; phylum Halobacteriota; class Methanocellia; order Methanocellales; family Methanocellaceae; genus Methanocella_A. The sequence continues at coordinate 34,252 of JAEZKS010000243.1, read as the reverse complement.
CGAATCATGTTAGAAACAAACTCGTCGCACCATGTTTTCGTTTGGTGTCTTCATGTCCTTAGGGCTCTAATTTGTGCTTTAAAAGCCGTGCTTTCGTGAATTTGCTCTTTAATAGAGATTTCGTGCCCTTAGAGCTTTCATATAAAAAGAAATTTTCGTGATTTCGTGTCCCAACGACGCAAAGCCATGACAAGAGTCCAGTGCGGCGCGTCGTGGCATTCACGGCTGCTCTCTGCATGCGGCCGCGCCTATATCGCTACCTGTTCATGGCCGCTGACACGTAATTACCGGAAAACAGGCAAGCGTCTCGTGGCATTAGCGATAGTTTCAAAAAGTATAACATTTTCAGCGATATTTACCTATTTTTCCGTAACGTAATACCTAATGTGCTCAGCGCTATCGTATATGCTGATCAATGTTTATCCGGCGTCTTCGTAATGATATATTAATTCAACATAAATTATAGAAATGCTTAAGTATTAATTAGTTAATATACATCTTATATTATAAAAACATGATGGGGTTGAAAAACATCGAAACGCTGAGCAGTCCGCTGGTTCGAAGCGATAGCAGAGTTCACGCATCGTGCCGGCTCTACGGAATCAATGCGATCGGAAGGAACTGTACGATCATGGAAAACGTCATCCTGGGATACCCCGGCGGCCGCGTGCTGAACGAGATGCTGGCAGCAGGAAAGGGGCCGGAGGAATATCCGTTCAAGGGCGTGACTATCGGCGATAACGCCGTGTTGCGTCCGGGCACCACGATCTATTGCGACGTGGTGGCCGGCAGCAGCTTCAGGACCGGACACAACGCCCTGGTGCGGGAGCAGACAATCCTGGGGGACAATGTGCTCGTCGGGACGAACTCGGTCATCGACGGGAACTGCGTGATCAGCAGCCATGTGAGCATCCAGAGCAACGTGTACATCCCGACAAACACGGTCATCGAGGACCACGTGTTCCTCGGTCCCTGCTGCGTGCTGGCCAACGACAAGTACCCGATCCGTGCGCCGTATGCCCTCAAGGGCCCGGTGTTGCGAAAGGGCGCCAGCATCGGTGCCAATGCGACGCTTCTTCCCGATGTGGAGATCGGCGAGGGTGCCATGGTTGCAGCCGGCGCACTGGTCACTAAGGACGTGCCGGCCTGGCGGCTTGCCATAGGCTGTCCTGCGAAGGTCGTCGAGCTGCCCGAATCGCTGAGAAGCCTGAACAGGATTTGATACGATGATACCTATAGCAAAACCATTGATAGGTCAGGATGAGATCCGGGGCGTGGTGGACGTACTCCAGTCCGGCACCATTGCCGAAGGCCCCCGGGTAAAGGAGTTCGAGGATGCGTTTGCGTCCTACGTCGGAACAAAGCATGCAGTTGCCGTCAATTCCGGCACGGCCGCGCTGCTGGTGGCACTGCTCGCACGGGACATCGGGCCCGGAGACGAAGTCATCGTTCCGCCTTTCACATTCATCGCGACCGCTAACGCTGTGCTGTTCACCGGCGCCAGGCCTGTGTTCGCGGACGTGGAGCCCCGGACTTTCAACATCGATCCGGCGAAGATCCGCGCGAAGATCAACCGGCACACCAAAGCGATCATCCCGGTCGACCTGTACGGGCACCCGGCGCCCATGGGCGAGATCATGGAGATCGCAGAGAAACATCACCTCTCGGTCATCGAGGACGCCTGCCAGGCCCACGGCGCCGCCATCGGCGGCCACAAGTGCGGATCGTTCGACATCGGCTGCTTCAGTTTCTATCCGACCAAGAACATGACCACCAGCGAGGGCGGGATGATCACGACGGACGACAGCACTGTCGCCGAGATGGCCAGGATGATCCGTTCCCATGGCTCCAAGGTGCGCTACTATCACGAGATGCTCGGCTTCAACCTGCGTATGACGGACATCAGCGCTGCCATCGGCCTGGCCCAGCTCAAGAACGTCGATCGCTACGATGACATGCGCATTGTCAATGCCCTTCGTCTCAATGAAAAGCTGAGCGGCATCGAAGGCATCGCCACTCCAGAGATCGGCCCTGGCTGCCGGCATGTGTTCCATCAGTACACCGTCCGGATCACTCCCGGATTCGGCATGTCCCGGGACGAAGTGATCAGAAAACTGACCGATGCAGGCATCGGCACCGGCGTGTACTACCCGGTGCCCATCCACAAGCAGACCTATTACCGGAGCCTGGGATACGACGATCATCTCCCCGTGTCTGAACGGCTCTCCCGAGAAGTGGTGTCGTTACCGGTCCACCCTGCGGTGACCCCGGAAGAGATCGATTTCATCGCAGATACCTTCAGGAGGCTCTGAGATGCGGGTAGGCGTCATAGGCGCGGGCGCTATGGGCGAAAACCACATACGGACATACGCCCGGATGAAGGGCGTGGAGCTGGCGGGAATCGCCGACGTGGATCGTGCCCGGGTAGATGCGCTGTCCAGGCAGTACAATACCCGCGGCTTCACGGACTACCACGAGATGCTCAAGCTGAACCTCGACGCGGTCAGCGTGGTGGTGCCCACGACGTTGCACCGAAGAGTCGCTACGGATATCGCCGGCGCAGGGGCCAGCATGCTCGTCGAGAAGCCGATCGCGGATACCCTCGACAATGCAGAGGCGATCGCCTCTGCGGCGGAGGAAGCCGGAGTGACGCTGATGATCGGGCACATCGAACGGTTCAACCCGGCAGTCACGAACATGAAGCAGATCATCGACTCGGGCAAGCTCGGCAAGGTCGTCTCCATCTCGACCAGCCGCGTCGGGCCATATAACCCGAGGATCCGCGACGTGGGCGTCATCCTGGACATCGGCGTCCACGACATCGACATCATCTCTTATCTGTATCACAGTTGCGTCACCGAGGTCTATGCCATTGCCGGCAAGGAGATTCACGCTCTGGAAGACCACGCTTCGATCCTCCTGCGCTTTGCCGGGGACCGGGCCGGCGTGGTGGAAACGAACTGGCTGACGCCGCACAAGACCCGGAAGTTCGTAGTCATCGGCACCGAGGGCGTCGGCTACGGCGACTACATCGAGCAGAGTGTTACTATCCACGACAAGGAAATGGTCAGCGACGTCAAGATCGAGAAGAAGGAGCCGCTTGCCTGCGAGATCGAGAGCTTCATCAACGCCTGCCGCTGCCGCAGCACTCCGGTGACGCCGGGCGAAGACGGCATTCACGCGCTGAACGTGGCCATAGCCGCCATCGAGTCCTACAAGAGCCGATCGATGGTGAAAGTCTCTCCCAGTTCCTACGTCCACCCGAAGATCGGGCAGACGCAGCGGGCGATCGTATGAGGCCGGTGACAGTCCGATGAGCACCGTACTTCCCGTATCCAGATCGCTGCCGTCCCGAGAACCATTCGTGGAAATGGGTCCGGGAAGGGAATTTCAGGTCCGCAGCGCGGTCATCATATACGGCCAGGTGAGCTACCTTATGCTTGGCACACTGATCACCGTGGCCCGGAACTTCGCCGATGAGGTATTCGTTGCGATAGATCAAAAAGATCCGCGCGTCGCCGGACTGGCACGTTCGCTGGGAGCCGAGGTCATCTCTCCTGGCAGCGATCGTAGCCTCGACAACATCTTTGCGAGCTACAGTCCTGTCGCTGCCATGCATGGCGATGGCTCCCACGATCCTTACCTGCTTCCCGAGCTTTTCTTAGGCATCCGCGAAGGATACGATGCGGCCATCGCGGAAACCCATGAGGCCTGCAGCCTTGACGAGTGTGTGATGCTCCTCAACAACAAGCGGCCTTCCAGGGCAAGTCCGGGCTTCGTCGCGCTGTCAGGGCAGGCGGCGCGGAAAATGAGGGTCCGCGAGAGCGAGAGCCTCGGCCCGGAGATGGCCCGTTTCGCGAACGCAGCCGGCATGAAAGTCCGGTTCACAGGCGACAGCCGGCGAAACGACACGCTCTTCCAGGAGTATCGCATCGGCGTGGTCGTTCCGGCCTACAATGAGGAATGGCTTCTCGGGCCGACGGTCGAAGGCATCCCGGCCTACGTGAACAAGATCTATGTGATCGACGACTGTAGCACAGACAGGACATCCGAGGTCATCAAAGGACTGAAAGACCCGCGGGTGGTCTCGCTACGGCACGAGGCCAACGGGGGCGTTGGCGCCTCAATCCTTGACGGCTACCGGATGGCTCTCCGTGACGGCATGGATCTCGTGGCCGTGATGGCCGGCGACAACCAGATGGACCCCGCGGAGCTCCCGAAGCTGCTGATGCCTGTGATCGAGGGCAAAGCCGATTACGCGAAGGGAAACAGGCTGCTCAACAGGGACTTCCGAAAGGGCATGAGCTCATGGCGTCAGTTCGGCAACACCATGTTGACTATGCTGAACAAGATCGCCAGCGGCTACTGGCAGATTAGCGACCCGCAGAACGGCTACACCGTGATCTCGCGGCGAGCGCTCGAGCTGCTCGACCTGGATTCGATCTACACGTACTACGGGTACTGCAACGACCTGCTGGTGAAGCTGAACACCTTCGGCTTACGTACCGTAGACGTGCCGATACCGGCCCGGTACGGGCAAGAGAAATCGAAGATCAGGTACGGGCGTTTCATTAAAAGAGTCTCGCCCATGCTGTTCAGGTCGTTCCTGCGGCGCCTCAAGGTGAAGTACATGACCCTCGACTTCCACCCGCTGGTGCTGTTCTACTACAGCAGCATGGCGCTGGTGCCGCTGGGACTGCTTGCCGGAATCGTCGCCCTGGCGCTCCTGCCCTTTGCATCGGGCATCGCGGTGCCGCTGGGGCTACTCGCGGCGATCACAGGGCTCGCCGGCCTGCAGTTCCTGTTCACGGCCATGGTCTTTGACCATGAGGCCGATCGCCAGGGCCGGGTCGGCCGGCATTAATGATAGCTATGATGACGAGCCCGCAAGGGCACGAATGATTACTGTGAAAACGATGGGAGGAGATGACTCAAATGTCAGAAAAAAGGCAGATATGCACGAGATGCATTTCCGATACGACGATACCGAACATTCGGTTTGATGCCGACGGCGTGTGTAACTTCTGTAAGATACAGGACGCGCTGGAGGCAGACAGCCAGCTCGACGAGAAGAACCGGGCCCGGTTCGAGAAGCTCGTCGAACAGATCAAGCGCGAGGGCCGGCGCAAAGAATACGACTGCGTGGTAGGCGTGAGCGGGGGACGAGACAGCACTTACGTCCTGTACAACGCCGTCAGGCTCGGGCTGCGGCCGCTGGCCGTGCACTTCGACAACGGCTGGAACTCGGAGATCGCCGTGAGCAACATCAAGAAAGCGACGACGAAGCTGAACGTCGACCTGCACACGGTGGTCGCTGACTGGGAAGAGTTCAAAGACCTGCAAAAGGCATTCCTGCATGCATCGGTTTCCGATGCAGAGATCCCTACGGACTACGCGATCCTGTCAGTGCTCTACAAGGAGGCCGCCCATGCCGGCACCAGGTACATCCTGAACGGCCACTCGTTCCGGACCGAAGGCATCGTGCCGCTCGGCTGGACGTACATGGACGGCCGCTACGTACGCAGCGTGCACAAGAAGTTCGGCCGCATGCGGATACGTAGTTTCCCGATCATGTCCATGGCCGACCTGATCTACTACACGGCCGCCAGGCGGATCACCTTCGTCAACATGCTCAAGTACATCGAGTACGATCAGAAGCAGGCCGGCGAGATCATGGGACGGGAACTGGGATGGCAGTACTACGGCGGCCATCACCACGAGAACGTATACACCCACTTCTTCCAGTCCTACCTGCTGCCGAAGAAGTTCGGCATCGACAAGCGGAAGATCGAGTACTCGGCGCTCATCCGATCGGGCCAGATGACTCGGGAAGCGGCGCTGGCCGATACTGAGAAGCCATACCCGTTCGATAAAGATGTCGTCAAGTATACGGTCAGCAAATTGGGCCTGCCACAGGCGGAGTTCGATGAGATTATGGCCGCCCCGCCTAAAACGTTCCACGATTATTCGACATACTACCCGGTGATCCGGGCCATGAAACTGCCGATCAGGCTGTCGTGTAACATGGGCCTGTTGCCAATGATCTTCTATCAGAAATACCTGGGATGACCTGCCATGATCGTCATCGTTGACTACGGCATGGGCAATCTCAGGTCCATCCAGAATAAGATCGAGCGACTGGACGAAAGCGTGATTATTTCTTCTAAGCCTGACGACATCGAACACGCCGACCGCCTAATCCTCCCTGGCGTCGGCGCGTTCGACGCCGCCATGGCGAACCTGAAGCGCCTGGGCCTGATCCCTGTCCTCAACAAGAAAGTGATGGCCGACAGGACGCCGATACTGGGTATCTGCCTGGGCATGCAGCTCTTCTCGAAGTTTAGCGAAGAGGGTTTCGCAGACGGCCTGGGATGGATCGATGCGCGTACCGTGCGGTTCGACTTTGGCGGCAACGGCAACGGCCTGAAGATACCGCACATGGGCTGGAACTCCATAGCCGTCCGCAAGCCGTCTCCGTACCTGGACGGCATCGATCTGAACGCAAACTTCTATTTTGTCCATTCCTACCACGTCAGGTGCAGCGACCCGTCAGACGTGCTGGCGACTACCAGCTACGGCCTCGAATTCGCCTCCATGGTCCAGCGGGGCAACATCATAGGCGCGCAGATCCACCCTGAGAAGAGTCACTACCATGGCGTCAGATTGCTGGAAAATTTTGCAAGGGGGCATATCGATGTTGCACAATAGGGTCATACCATGCCTGCTGATGCAGGGCGATGGCCTGGTGAAGACAATCCAGTTCAAGAGCCCGACCTACGTGGGAGACCCGATCAACGCGGTCCGTATTTTCAACAGGACTGAAGCCGACGAGCTGGTCTTTCTCGACATCATGGCCTCCCGGAAGAAAGGCCTCTTCGCGCCGCGTGGCGGCGGGAGGCCCCGTGTCGACCTGATCGGCAAGCTATCGGACGAGTGCTTCATGCCGCTGGCCTATGGCGGCGGGATCAAATCTGTCGAGGAAGTCAGGGACCTGCTTGGGGCTGGTGTCGAGAAGGTCGTGATCAACACGCATGCGGTCGAGGACCCACTGTTCATCAAAAAGGCCTCGGACGTGTTCGGCAATCAGAGCATAGTCGTCTCCATCGACGCAAAGCGACTGCCTGACGGCCGCTATGAGGTCTATACTCACGGCGGCGCCATGCCTGCAGGCATCGACCCGGTAGCCCACGCGAAGCGCATGGAATCGATGGGCGCTGGCGAGATTTTCATCAACTCCATCGACCAGGACGGCACCATGCAGGGCTACGACCTCAAGCTGATCCGATCAGTCTCTTCTGCGGTCGGCATCCCGGCCATCGCCTGCGGTGGGGCCGGCAGCCTCGATCACTTCAGCGAAGCTATCCGTGCCGGCGCATCGGCAGTAGCGGCCGGCAGCTTTTTCGTGTTCCATGGCCGGCGAAGGGCGGTCCTGATCAACTATCCGACGAGGGACGAGATCGATCATATGCTACAGCCATTCGGAGCTGCCGTGGTACAGGGGAAGTGATCGTCGTGCGCATAGTGGTCGACATCAACCACCCTGGCCAGGTGCACTACTTCAAGAACTTCGTGCACGACGTGCGGAAGCACGGTCACGAGGTGCTGATCACCGCCAGCGAAAAGGAGATCACCTTCCAGTTGCTGCGGGAGTACGGCCTCGACTTCGTGCCGCTGGGGAGCTATGGAAACACCATGGCGAAAAAGGCCCTGAACATCCCCCGGCTCGACCTGAAGATGTACGAGGCCGTCCGCAAGTTCCGGCCCGACCTGTTCATCGGCTTCGGCTCGATCAGGAACGCGCATGTGTCACGGCTGATGCGCAGGCCTGCCATCGCCTTCGACGACACAGAGCCGTCGCCGATCGAGCACATGCTCTACGTGCCGTTCACCGACGCCATCCTGACGCCGGCGTGTTTCCGGAAGAACTTCGGCCGCAAGCACATCCGCTATGACGGCTACATCGAGCTGGCCTACCTCCATCCCGACTATTTCCGGCCCGACCCTTCGGTGTTGGGCCTGGCAGGCATCGACAGAGACGAGCCATATACGATCCTGCGGTTCGTGGGCTGGAACGCGGCCAACGACATCGGCCACTCGGGTTTCGACTTGAAGACGAAGCGGCGTGCGGTGCGAGAGCTGGAAAAGCACGGCCGGGTCTTCATTTCCTCCGAGTTGCCCATGCCGGCCGATCTCGAGCCGTACCGTCTGGCGACTCCACCGGGCGTGATCCACAGCCTGCTGCACTATGCGAGGCTGCTGGTCTGCGATTCCGGCACCATGACCACCGAGGCGGCCCTGCTGGGCACGCCTGTCGTGCGATGTGACAGCATAGCGGCCCGCAACGACTTCGGTAACTTTGCCGAACTTGAGCGTCGCTACGGTCTGATATATAACTTCGCCACCCCGCAAGAGGCGCTAGATCGGGCGCTCGCCCTCGTCGCCAGGCCCGGACTCAAGGACGAATGGCGGGCAAAACGCGACGTCATGCTGAAAGAAAAGATCGATGTCAACGCCTTCATGGTAAAATTCGTGGAAGAGTACCCGGCGAGCTTCGCGTCGTGTCGGGATCATGGGGCTTCCCTGTGCCGGAGTGGATCAGGCTCGTAGCCGCCTGTCTGCGATACTACCCTGACGATAAAAACTAAACGTTTATATAGAAATAATATTATAATTACAATTGCCATGCAAGCCATTCGAGAGCACTCGATCACCATGACAGCACAGGCATACGATCAGCTCATGAAGCGGAGCGACCTCTGGGACCTCTTCACCCGGAAAGACGACTATAACCGGGATAAGGCTGTAGAGCACAGGTCACTGTACCGGCTCAACGGCCGCGGCGACGTCAGCGTCGCCCCGGTGTCCCGGTTCCTGAGCGAGCACGGGATGCGCTGGGAGTACCCCGAAGGTCGCAGCTTCGGCGTATGCCTGACGCATGACATTGACGATATCTACCCGCCAGGCGGACATATGCTCCTCTCGGCGGCCCATAACCTCGCGTACCTCGACCTGCCTGGCGTCAGTCGGCAGTTCGCCTGGAAATTCTCCGGACGCAGGCACAGCCCGTATCGGAACTTTCGGGAGATCATCCGACTGGAGAAGGAGTTCGACGGCGTGTCTTCGTTTTACTTCCTGGGCAATGGCAACGACATCCGGAGATTCAGGTACGACGTGGAGGACCTGGAGAACGATCTCGGAGAGATCGCGGACCAGGGCTGTGAGGTCGGTCTGCACGGAGGCTATCACACTTACGGCAACATCGAGGCAATGAAGGAGGAGAAGCAGCGGGTGGAGCGCGTCCTCAACCGGACCATCCGCGGATACCGGAACCATTACCTCTCGTTCAAGGTTCCAGACACCTGGAACCTCCTGGCTCAGGCAGGGTTCGGCTACGACACCACGCTGGGCTATAACGATCGGCCCGGCTTCCGCAACGGCATGTGCCACCCGTTCCGGCCTTTCAGCCTCGTCACGGGACGGCCGGTAGACATCGCGGAGATCCCGCTGACCATCATGGACGAGAGCCTGTTCTGGGGGAACAGGACCTTCGAGGAGGCGTGGCCCGTCGCCCGGCGGCTCGTCGACGATGTGGCCGCCTGTGGCGGCGTGATTACACTGCTCTGGCATAACAGCGTGCTGGCATCGGGCTTCCGCAGGTCGTGGACGCAGATGTACCGGAAAATACTGCGCTACTGCCGGGACAAGAACGCCTGGATCACCAGCGGCGAGAACATATGGCAATGGGGCATGAAACATGGCTATTTCGATTATTGACGATCGCGAGCTGTGGGACCGCACGGTCGACCAGAGCCCGTACGGGCTGCTGTTCCACAAATGGGACTTCCTGAAGATCGCTGAGAAACATACAGGCTGGAAGCTGCTGCCCATGGGCATATATCAGGGAACGAACCTGCTTTCGCTCTTTCCGCTGTTCTACAAGAAAGACCTCATGCTGAAGTCGGTATTCGCCCCGCCCCCGCTGTCGTGCATTCCCTACCTCGGGCCCACCATGAACGCCAGCTATGACCAGGTGAAGCCCAATACTCGGGAAACCCAGCTGCAGATGGTGGTTGACGAGGTCAGCGCCGAGATCAAGAAGCTCTCGCCAAGCTACACGTACATCCAGTTGCCGCCGGGGTTCAGGGACATCCGGCCGTTCCAGTGGAACGGCTACCAGGAGGTTTCCCACTTTACCTACATCGTCGACCTGACCCGGCCGCTTGATGAGATCTGGGCCGGCTTCGGCACCAAGCTACGGTGGAACCTCAAGAACGTCGCAAAGCTGCCGCTGCGGGTCGAGCGGATGACGGACACGAAGACCTTCTACGACGTGGTGACACGGCGCTACGCCGAGCAGGGCATGACGTTCCCGATGAAAGGCGCCGGGTACCTGAAGGATCTGCTTGATGCTTTCCCGGACAACATCCGGATGTACTTCCTGTACAACGGCGAAGAGATCGCATCGGTGATCACCGTCATCCAGTACAAGGGCCGCATGATCCACTGGATGGGCAACGCCCGCATGGACAGCGGCATCGCCGGCAACGACCACATGGTCTGGACGCTTATCCGGATGGCGAAGGAGGAAGGATGCACTGAGTTCGAGCTCCAGGGCGCCGGCGACCGGCGCCTGTCCCAGTACAAGTCGAAGTACAATCCCCGTCTGGAGGTCTGCTATGCCATCCATCGGAAGGACCCGCTGGGCGAAGCGGCCGAGTGGGCGTACTACAACTTCATGCGAAGATCGCCGGTGAAAACGCTGGCACACAGGCTGGCTCAATCCCGCCCGAAGACGGCTCAGACATAAACAGGAGATGAATAACATGACGGTCAGGCTAATCGAAGATGGTGCTGTCTGGGACAGGTTCCTGGACGAGACCCCGTACGGCTCGATCTTCCACCGGTGGCAGGCGCTGAAGGTCGTCGAGAAATATTCTCCGTACCGGCTGTTGCCATACGGCATTTACCGCGGCGCCGAGCTGATCGGCCTCTTTCCGCTGTACTTCCGGAGGTACCGGGGCATGAAGCTCGTCTTTTCCCCTCCGCCGCAGACGCAGATACCATACCTCGGGCCCGTCATGGGGCCCACGTACCGGGGACTCAAGCAGAAGCGCAAAGAGACGTACCTGAGCGAGGCAGTCGATGAGATCAACGCCGAGATCGGGAAGCTGGCCCCTAACTTCATGACCATGCAGACGGAGCCCTGTTTTGACGATGTCCGGCCTTTCCTGTGGAACAATTACCACGCTGACGTCTCCTACGATTACTACATCGGCCTGGCCCAGCCGCTGGAAGAGATCTGGGCGGGGTTCGACTCGACCTGTAAGAAACAGATCAAGCACTGCGAAGGCCTGGGGCTGGTCATGGAGAGATCTGACGATGTCAGGGAGTTCTACCGGATCATGAGCGACAACTTCAAGGCGAAGGGCCGCCGCTCCATGTACCACACCGGCGACCCTGCTTACGTGAAGGAGTTCCTCGATGCATACCCGGAGAACGTCAAGATGTACTTCCTCCGCGAGGGCGAGAAGATCGTCGGGGCGCACGTGATCACCGAGTACAAGGACAAGTTCACGCTATGGCTGGGCAGCGCCACCGGCCACTATAACGAGTACATGCTCTGGGAGCTGATCAAGATGGAAAAGTCTGCCGGCATGAAGACCTTCGAGATACCCGGCGCCGATGTCCGCCGGGTGTTGCCATTCAAGTCCAAGTTCAACCCCGGGCTGGAGCTCAAGTTCTACGTGAACAAGAAAGACGCTCTCGGCAGCATCGCCGAATGGACCTTCAATAACGTAATCAGGGCGTGGGTTTAGCATGACTGTGGCTATATCGAAGGACGAGTCGCTGGACTACTGCCGCGAGGCGCCATTCCACCCGTCAGAGCGATATCCGGAGTATCCGTTCGAGGGCCTGTGTCCGGGCAACCGGGTCTACGGGGCAGTCCGGCAACTATTATATCGCATGAGCCTTGATACGGAACACTTCGGGCAGCCGTCATGGAATCCGCTGGGTAGCATCATCCGTCCTGGCGACCGCGTGTTCGTCAAGCCGAACCTGGTCGGGCACCATAACCCTGCCGGAGGCATCGAGTGCCTGATCGCACAGGGCAGCGTCATCCGCGCGATCTCGGACTACGCTTACATCGCGCTGCAGGGCAAAGGAAAGCTGACCGTCGGCGATTCGCCACAGCTCGAAACTGATTTTGACGAAGTCGTACGCCTGACGGGTCTGGGAGAAATCTCACGGCACTATGCCGATCACGGGATGACCGTGCCAGTGCTCAACCTGATGCAGATCCGGGGCCGAACGCGAAAGATCGGGGGCGTGGCTGTCCGTCCGCTGGATGGCGACCCAATGGGATACAAGGTCGTCGACCTGAAATCTGATTCGGAACACTACGATATCATCGCCGACTGCGAGAAGTTCCGGGTTGCCGACTACCGGCGGGACGAGATGATTCGGCACCACAGCCGCGAGAAGAACGAGTACCTCGTCAGCGCCAGCGTCCTGGATGCCGATGTGGTGATCAGCGTGCCCAAGCTGAAGACACATGCGAAGACCGGCATCAGTTGCGCCCTCAAGAACCTGATCGGCATTAACGGCGCCAAGGACTGGCTGCCTCACCACCGTATCGGACCGGCCGAAAAAGGCGGCGACGAGTACGAGCGCCGGGATCTGCGAAAGGCAGCCTTCGTACGCCTCAAGGAGGAGATGGTGGCATCAGACAGCATGCTGCGCATCATGCCCATGCGCGCGATGAGCATTGTATTAGTTATCTCAAAGAAAGTGATCCCTTTCAGCGATCCTTACCTGCAGGGGAGCTGGCATGGCAATGAGACTATCCCCCGCACCATCATCGACATGAATAAGATACTCATGTACGCCGATAAAGATGGAATCATGAGAGATCAGCTTCAGCGCAGGCTGTTCGTGCTTATAGACGGCATCGTGGCCGGCGAGAAAGAAGGCCCCATGACGCCGATGCCCCGGAAATGTGGCGTACTTGTGGCCGGAGTCAGCCCCGTTGAGATCGACGCGGTATGCAGCGGCATCATGGGTTTCGACTACCGGAAGATCCCGACGATCACCTTCGCCCGGAATGCGCGGAAGTATGCGCTTTTCAGCGGACAGGTCCATGGCATCCAGATACTTGCCGATCGCTGCGATCGGTTCGAAAAGGTGTACGACGCCTACAACTGCGCGCTCGTGCCACCAGCGGGCTGGAAGGGGCATATAGAATATAAATCGTCGCCTGTTGCAGAACTGCAAGAAAAGCAGTCCGTCGCTCCGATAGCGATGGCAAAGTAATTTTTTAACCTGTGACAGGCGGTCAGGGCGGCGTCTTCGCGCGCGTGCGCGGGAGCCCATGTCGATAGTCTATGGTATAGTGTAGCCTGTAAAATGGCGGCGTCTTCGCGCGCGTGCGCGGGAGCCCATGGCGTAGCTTACGATTATTGCCCATCCTTTCTTTGCGGGAATAAAACTGTTCTCTGGTACTCGACACATAGCCTGAAACAAGGCTACGTCGCTATCATATTAATTCAAAGCGATGAACGAAATCCTCGCAGAGAGCGCAGAGGAGGCGCAGAGAACGCAGAGGGCGACGGCAAAAGAGGGCCTGGTAGCTCAGTCACACGCATGCGAATGAACGAGGCAGGGCATACGACGATTGCCCGGCCCGTTTCATCCGCGAGACTGCCCGTTGCGTCCTCAATTATACGCCTGTATAGCCTTCGAGTCGTAGACCCGGTTGTACTCGACCAGCGTGTCCCAGACGCTCTGGTTGCGGTCGATGTACACGTAATCGCCCGCTTCCGGCTTGGATATGAACTTCGAGCTGTTCAGCACCGCGACGCGCAAATCCCGTTTGTCCTGCTCGCCATCGCGGATCAGCAGTACGTCAGCCGGGCTGTGGCGCACGAAGGTCATGTTCGGCACATCCACCTCCAGAATGGTCGTATAGGCCACATTGTCCGAGCCCTCGTAATACCGGTTGGGGACGTAGTCGGATTCCAGGATGCCCGTTGCGTGGGTCACCAGCCGGTCCATGCCCGAGATCTCCTGCTCGGAGAAGTAGTAGGTGTAGAACGGCCGCTTCACCAGCGGGTTGTCCGAGGCCACCCAGTCGCTGGACACCGCCAGCAGGGCCCAGATACAGAACAGCGCGACGATGATCGCCTTGCCATAACGCCCAGAGCGATAGAGTAGCCCGGCGATCCCCGCGGCGGCGATCAGGATCAGGATCAGGAAGGTGTACTCGGCAAAGCGATCGATGCCGAAACTCTCCACTAGCTTGCCGATCATCAGCAGCGGCCCGGGGAAGGACACCCAGACGAAGACCAGCGCTGCGAGGCCGAATATCCGTGCCCGGTTGTCGTGCTTCTTCGTCAGCGCCAGCAGCAGGAATCCGGCGAGTATGAAAAGGATGGCCGGCATGTACTGGAGGTAGTTGAACAGCTCATTCCACGGGGCGTTCTGTATCAACGCTTTGGGGATGTTTAGTGTATCAGTCGTCGCCGTGGCATTATTGATCAGCCGCTGGATGAGTATCTCAGCGTTCGTCACCCAGTACACGGCGGTCATGCCCAGCGCCAGCGCCACGTGCCAGATGCTCACGAACCGCTCCTCCTTCTTCACGAATAGTATCTGCAGGACGTACAGCGCCAGCAGGATGACCGCAGTGAAGAGGATGGAGATCGAGTGGTAGACGATGATCGCGGCCAGGATCGGCACGATCAGCAGGTACCGGACCTTGCTCTTCTGGGTGAGCAACAGGTACACGAGGAACACCATCAGAATCTCGGCGATGACCCGGGGGATCGTCGAGGCCCCCATTAAGATAATATCCGGGAAGAATACCGTGATCAGCGCAGCTATGAGCGCAGTGCGATTGTCCTTGAACAGCTTCGCGCCGATCAGGTAGACGATGACGGGCAGCACCGCAAACGCCAGGCCTCCCGAGATAGCCATGACCTTGTCTACAGGGAACCCTGCTCCCCCCGCCAGGTATATGCCTGTGTTCATGATATGCCAGAGTGGGAACGGCTGATAGTCGTAGAAGACCGATGTCACGTGCCCGAGCTGTATCAGACTGTTCGTATAATATGTGTGGATCAGAATGTCCGTCCGGCCGACGTACTGGTAGTAGTGGAGCGAGATTCCCCAGCAGACGTTCAGCACCAGGGCTATGATCTGGAGCAGGATCGCGGCGACCTTGCCCTGGGTGAGATTTGCACGGATGATCTGGACGAAGATGAGCGTGGCCATGGCCGCCACGACCACGTAATACAGCGTCGGTCGAACTTCAAAGGCGTAGAGCAGCGTGAGCGAGAACGCGAAGCACATGAAGAATCCCGCGACCATGACCTTGAACAGGTCATCGCTCGCTGTCGATCCGGTCTCCGGCCTCTTGCGAAGCATCATGTACGCGACCGGAGCACAGATGATTGGCACAATCATGTACGTGCTCAGGATGAGGTATTGGTATTGTCCCAGCGCTAGAAGGGCGAGCGCTCCGAGGATGCCCAGCGCCGGGAAGGCGTAGAGCACGAAGTTTCCCAGCAGGCCAAGGAACTGGCTGCGGTCTCTGATCAAAGCGGATATGCCATAGCTCATTTCATCACATCGTTGCCATTTTTGCGATTTTTACCATCAAAACCAGCCCTCCACCTTCGCCAGCCCCAAGATAATTACGTCCACGATCGCGTACGTCAGCAGCAGCGCCAGCCCTACCCCGACGATGCCGAAGTGCGTCAGGAAGAGGTAGGACATGCCCAGGAACAGCACGAATATGATCATGTTGATGTGGATGATCCGTTTCACATTCATGCGCACGTTCTGGATGGGCACCATCAGGCAATAGATCGCGAAGAACAGGCTCACCAGCGCGAACAGCCTGAGCAGCGTGATCGATTCGGCGTAGTCCTTACCGAATCCTTCTGCCAGCAGCCAGCCTCCGAAGAGGAATATGAAGATCACTCCCGGGATGAGCACTGCGTAAATAGCGGTGGCTGCCCGGACCACGTTCTTGCGCATCGACTCGCCGTGACTGCCCTCGACGAACAGCGACATGCCGACTGCGTCGGGCACCTGCAGCAGGAAATTGCCGATCGTGTAGGCGATGTAGTATTTGGCGGCCTCTTCCGGACCCAGGAGGTTCAGGATCATGATCGGCAGCACCAGGTAGGTGAAGTTCAGTAAGATCTGGGCGACGTAGTTGCCGAAGGAGAACTTCAGTGAGGTCTTTACGAACGACTGGTCGACATTCAGCCGCATGCTGACGAAATAGCTCATCAGGTATATGGTGACCAGACAGGCCAGCACGTACGCCATCCCGATCGAGGTCAGAATGCCGAAAGCGCCCAGAAAGACCAGCGGTATCAGCAGCGGCAGCCGCAGAACCAGCAACAGGTTCTGCACGAAGCTGATTTCAG
The DNA here is from genome assembly GCA_023436075.1 of Methanobacteriota archaeon. Taxonomy (GTDB): domain Archaea; phylum Halobacteriota; class Methanocellia; order Methanocellales; family Methanocellaceae; genus Methanocella_A. The sequence goes on along the minus strand of JAEZKS010000243.1, from coordinate 17,816 downwards.
CTCTCCGCATCGCGATGAATGAAATATTGTTGATTTGAGCTATGATGCTCACTGTGATGTAGGCGAGAAATACCACTGCGTAGACGGGCTGCTGGATGAAGGCCAGTTCCGGGGAGAAGACGTTGACGAATGCCAGGTATCCGATGCCCAGCGTCAGCGCGATAGATGTCGTCAGGATCATGCAGGTGTTATAGATTTTGCTGCGGTCGTACTTCGAGAAGAACCGGATTGTCGAGTAGTCAAATCCCAGGAACGAGAACTGCATGATCAGGCTGGCCGACGAGATCAGCGCCGTGGCCAGGCCTACGTCGCCTGTAGAGTAGTATCTGGCCGCCAGCCACCAGAAGATGAACCCCGACCCGGCGACCGTCAGCTTGTTCAGGATGATGAAAAACGAGTTCTTGAACAGCTGGACGCCAAACTGTCCCCTGATGCGGGTGGCGTACGTCTCCGTGACACTCATAATATTCTTTTAACATTATAATATTGATGGTATATAATAGTTTGCATAGTAGCTGGTTGCATAAAAAGCGGATGATTGCGGGCCCGGTGTTAAAAACTGCCTGCATCACGATAGCCAGAGTGGTTATAGGACGCAAGGTTACACCAGGTGCACACAACGGTACACAAAGGATTTTTAGGAAATGAGGCAATGGGAAGCCTCTCCATTAACCGTCCTTCGTGTACCTTCGTGTCCTGAAACACATGCTGTATGTATAAGTTATCTAGCGGACGAATGGCGTAGCGGCTATCTCTTCTAACCGCCGGCAACTCATTCCGACAGGATGCGAGTTCTTGTCACCCCGGCCGATGCCCTTATAGACGAATCCAGCCGCTATGAAGGCATCAGGATCGATCACGTTCCGCCCGTCGATGATCGCTGGCCTGCCGGGAGAGGCCAGTGCCTTCAGATGCTCCGGGTCCAGCGACCTATAGCTGTCGTGGCCGGTCATGACGGCGATTGCGTCGGCTCCGCGGAGCGTCTCGTCGAGGTCATGTCCTATGCTCACGCCCGGGTACTTCTCCACGTAGCAGTCGTGTACCATGGGCACGGCACCTGCTTCAGTCAGAAGCTGGTGATAGGCCTCCGAAGGCGTGTTCCTCGCATCGTCCGAGTTGCCGAGGAATGCCCAGCCCAGCATGGCCACCCGGGAGCCTCTGATGTCCTTGCCGGCACGACTCAGTGCGTCCACAGTCAGGTTGAACATGTGCCGGGGCATGAAGTCATTGACGTTGCGAGCCAGGACGAAGATCGACTTTTCGCCCTGCGGGTAGTCCAGCCGCCCGTTCATGATCTTTACTCCTCTCTCTAAGTGATAGGTGTCCTTGGTCAGGCAGTGTCCGCCTACGCCGGCCCCTGGCCAGAGGATGGCGCGGGTGATCCCCTCGCCCTTGAGGCTGTCGATGCCCGCCCGGACGTCGTAGAAGTTAATGCCCATCGCCTCGCAGTAAAGCGCCAGCTCGTTGGCCGCCGCGATCTGCAGGTCGCGGAACGTGTTCTCCGCTGTCTTTGTCACCTCTGCGGCGGTAGCCGACATCGGGATGATCCGGCCCTTGGTCAGCACGGGCCGGTACAGCTCGACAGCACGTCGTGTGCTTGTCTCGTCGATGCCGCCGACGATACGATCGTGCTCCTGGATATTCCTGAGTAGGCGGCCGACCATGACTCGCTCGGGCGCATGGGCGAGTGCGAAGTCTTCCCCTGCCTTCATGCCGCTTTCCAGCTCCAGGATATCCCGGGCCATCCCGGTCGTCGTGCCCGGAGTGATCGTGGACTCCAGGACCACCAGTGCGCCGGGCGTTATGTGCCGTCCCGCCATCTTCAGACCCTCGACGAGGGCGCTGAAGTCAGGCACCAGGTCCTTCGAATCCTTGAACGGCGTCTGTATGGCCAGCGTGACCGCATCGAGCTCACCGATCTTCGAGAAGTCGGAGGTGCAGCGGAACTTGCCCTCGCTCACTACTTTCCTGATGAGTGGTTCCAGCCCGGGCTCTTCGCCTTTTAACGGGCTCTCGCCCCGGTTGAGCATCTCGATCTTGTGCCCGGACGAGGGGGAGTCGCGCTGAAAGCCGTAGACGCAGTCCATTGTCGGGCAGTCTGCCAGCAGCACGGCAGACGGGATGCCAACGTAGCCCATGCCAATTACGCCGGCCTTTCTGATCGGCCCACGTGCTTCGATGAGCTTCTGTAATCGACCGTTCATAGAATAACCTCTTATAATGCAAGTATTATTATACTAATAAATTATATAAAAGTTGCGAAACGGGCTTACTGATGGCTTTGGCAAGGGAGCCTTGCAGCCCAGCTCAAACACGAGGACTCTCAGCACGGCCGACCTCACGCGCGCGTGACCGAGCCGCAGGGCTCTCTTGTATAGAAGCCAGGACAGGGTAATCGACGGATTTTCCGGGGATGGCTTCTTTACCAGGCCTTGCTTCGGGTTCCCCTGGCGGGAAGATCATACGACACATAGCCGAAACAAGAACAAATGATCAAAGCTCTTTTTATAGTTCTCGAAAGGCTTCGGGAATCGGCTGGCCATATGCGTTTGCTCAGCAAGCGCGAAATTTTTCCCGGGGCCTGCCCGGAAGCCTAATAAATTGATCCAAATAAAATTTAAAATTTGTCATATTTTGGTTTTTAATACGTATTAATTTCCAATTCCGCCCCAAATTGAAAAATATTTTCGATTTTCAGTACAAAGTATTTATAACATATCTTGCTAACCAACCAAGCACGTAAAGGGTCGCTTAGCAGCCTGTATCCTATCAGGAGCGATGAATCGCCTGCTTGGCCCCTGTCGAGACATTTTAAATAAAAACAAAGGTGGTGTAAAAATAAAAAACAGATTATTGACCGCATTGATAGCCATTGCGCTGATCGCTTCTTTTGCGGCCGCCGGCGGCCTTTTGGCATCGGCTGCGAAGACCATCACGGTAAGTCCGAGCGGGACTTACAAGACTATCCAGTCGGCAGTTAACGCTGCCAGCGCCGGGGATGTTATCCTGGTGAGCAGCGGCACCTACAACGAGAACGTTGTCGTCGACAAGGCTGTTACGGTGAAGGCGGCCTCAGGCGCCTCGCCCGTCGTGGACGCGGGAGGAAATGCTCCGGCGTTCCGGGTAAAAGCTGCTGCGATAATCGACGGTTTCACCGTGCGTAACAGCGGCAAATCCAACAGTGGTATCATCGTCTCTGTCAGTGGCGCGACCATCACAAACAACAAAGTGTCAGGCTGCGGCTGGGGCATCTTCCTCGAAACTGGCACTGGCAACACCGTCAAAGGTAACACAGTGGACGGCGCGGCCAGCGCAGGGATCACTCTCCGAAATAGCAACAAGAATACGGTGACTGGCAACAAGGTGACCAATTCCGACAAGGGATTGAGCGTTGAGGGCAGTAGCTCCGGTAACGTGATCTATCTGAACGACTTTAACAACGGCTACACTGTGAGCGGAGTATCCAACACTTACTACTCTCCTGTTACCACGTACACGTATCATGGTAAAACGATGACGAACTATCTTGGCAATCACTGGGCTGACTATAAGGGTGCGGATAATAATGCGAACGGTCTTGGTGACGCGGTGTATACTAGTAACGGGGTCAGAGACTCCTGTCCGCTGGTAGAATCGATCACAAGCTATACGACCGGCGGCTCAAATAACCCGACACCAACGGCTACACCGAAACCAACGATAGCTCCGACCCCACCGCCAAAACCAACGATAAAACCGACAGCAACGCCCACGGCAACGCCGACACCGACGGCCACGCCGGTCCCGGCGCAGACGATTACTGTAGGGCCGAGCAGTACTTATAAGACGATCCAGTCGGCGGTCAATGCTGTGAGCGTTGGCGGTGTCATTCTCGTGCAGTCTGGCACTTATAACGAGAACGTGGTCGTCGATAAGGCTGTTACGATCAAGGCGGCTTCCGGCGCTACTCCCATCGTTGACGCTGGTGGTAAAGGTCCTGCGTTCCGCGTCAGGGCTGCTGCCACGATCGACAGTTTCACTGTCCGCAACAGTGGCAACTCGAACAGTGCTATCTACGTGTCCGGTACTGGTGCTACCATCGTCAATAACAAGGTGTCAGGTAGCGGTTGGGGTATCTTCCTCGAGACTGGTACTGGCATGACAGTTAAGGATAACACGGTTAGCGGTACCGCCACTGCGGGCATTGGCATTCGGAATAGTAACAAGAACACGCTGACTGGCAACAAGGTGTCCTCGTCGGGCAAAGGTTTGAGCATCGAAGGCACCAGCACGGGCAACACGATCTATATGAACGATTTCAGTAACGGTGCGACTGTGAGCGGTGTATCTAACACCTTCAACTCTCCGACAGCACTGACATACACGTTCAAGGGTAAAGCGTACTCTGCGCATATCGTGGGCAACTTCTGGGGTGACTACAAGAGTACCGACCAGGATAGTAACGGTCTCGGCGACGCCGTGTACAATGCTAATGGCATCAAGGATAACTACCCTCTGATCGCCTCGATCACGAACTTCGTGCTCGGTAATTCGGGCAGCCCGACGGCCACTCCGGCACCTACGGGCACACCAAAGCCTACCGTGACGCCGACGCCCGGTCCGACGGCTACCCCGACGGCCACGCCAAAACCCACGGTCACCCCGACGCCGACTCCGAACCAGGATGGCTCATGGGCTCCTGGCTCCTACGGCGTTGACCAGGCAGGCCTCTCCGGCGGCCCCGGGCCGATTTACATCAACCCGGCAGTGCCATCCGGTGCCACGTCCGTATCGTCGCAGTCCGCCCTGAACGCGCTGCCCTCGGGCGCAAACGCGGTGCTCACCGCTGACCTGTCAACGCTCACCGTGAGCAAAGCGGTCAACCTGTTCGGCAACGGCCACACCGTGGGCACGGTCACCATCACCGGAGCCGGCGCCCGCGTGAGCGGCCTGAAGAGCAGCAAGATCACCATCTCGGCAGACAGAGTCACCGTCGACCATAACACCGTCAAGACTGTGGACACGAACCCAGGCATCAGTGCGAAAAACGTGGCCAGCCCGCGCATACTGAGCAACACGGTCAACTCCTACTACGTGCTGGACAGCTCGCACCAGAGCGACGCCCCCGGCGTGAGTACAACTGCGTCAAAGGGTATCGTCGTGGACTCGTGCAGCAGCCCGGTCGTGGACGGCAACCTGGCCTACAACGGGTACACCAACATCGGCGTGTATAGCAGCACAGACATCCGGGTGAGCTACAACCACATACCCAGCCCTCCGGGTGGCCCCGACACATATAACCCAGCTACGGGAAAGGGAACGGGACGTGCGGGCAGGGGCATCGATATGGAGTTCAAGTATGACACCCGCGGCAGGGTCAACAACAACCAGATAGACTACTTCCCGTACCAGGGAACCGGCGACACGCCAGGCGCGGGCTACAAGCACTACAACGCCCACGACGGCATGTCCTTCGGTGACACGACCGACGCCGATAATGGCTGCAATTACCTGGAGATCGACCACAACTTGATCCTCGGCCACTACTACCCGTTCAAGCTGTACCACAGCGACTACAACACAATTGAGTTCAACAACGTGAGTCTGGGCGGCTACGGGATTAAGACCGGTTTCCTCAGCGAGTACAACCTGTACCAGTACAACCGGGTGGTGGAGATTCCCGCCGTAGGCACCGGCAAGACGGTGTCGCCCGGCATATACGTCGACCGCGGGGCCCGGAACCTCTGGTTCCGCTACAACGAAGTCTCCGGCGCCGACTATGGCATCGAAATATACTCGGGCTACAGCGACTACAGCCCCGTGCGGAAGTGTGATAACATCACGCTGGAGCGGAATTACATGCATGGCAACGTCAGAAACCTCTTCGACGGGACCAATATCAAGTACCTGCCATCGCAGAGCACATGGGGCAGTAACCCCACGCCCACGCCAGTGTACACCCCGCACTAAATTGAATGAGTTGAGCAAGGGAGCCAATCCCTTGCCCTTCTTTTTTTGCCATTTATACGCCCGTACCTCGTTATTCTCGGCTTTTATCATCTCTATTTGGCATCAGGATGATCTTCACCTGACGTACATGCGACTGTTCAGCATGCGGTAAAATATTAATATTATAATACCAATATTTTAAAATGAAATTAAAATGGTATATAATAAATCGGACACCGAGGCTTCAGATATGGCAGGACATCACTTAGGCTACCCGGACATGGCGATGCTGGCAGTTAAGCGTCAGTCAGGAATTCTCAACGGCATTTTCGCAGATGTGCTCATCATTATGGCGCTCGTCGCCGCATCGTTGCTCTCGATGTATACGCCAGGAGTCAGCGATACGCTGCTGCGGTTCGGCCTGATCGTCATCCTGTTCATGTTCCTCCCTGGATACGCCTTCGTCGCCGCGCTCTATCCGGCGAGAAGCGGGCCCGGGGGTATCGAGCGTGCAGCGCTGTCGGTCGGCATGTCGCTGGTCTTCTCCCCACTGATCGGGTTCGCGCTCAATTACACGACCTTCGGGGTACGTGCCATGCCGATGGCCACAAGCATATCGCTTTTCACTATCGCGTTCATGGCTGTGGCGCTGTATCGTCGGCGTCGCCTGCCGTCAGCCGAGCGCTTCTGCCTGGACCTGGCCGCTCCTGTGAGCGACGCGTGGAATGCGCTTTCCCTGCGGAAGAAGGCGGGGGCGGGCCGGGCGGCCACTGCCATGCTTATCATCTCGCTGGCGCTGGTGATCATCACCGCAGGCTTCCTGGCGGCCGTGCCGGTCAAGCATGAGCAGTATACCGAGTTTTACATCTATGGCAAGAACGGTACCCTCGCCGAGTACCCGCTAAAGAGCAAACTGGGCGACACGGCGCCAGTGATCATCGGCATCTCCAACCACGAGGGCACGGCCATGACCTATAACCTCGCGGTGACCATCGACGGCATCGGCTCCCAGCGCAGGACGATATACTCCGATCGATTCGCCATCGCCGATAACGATACGCTGGAGAAAATGATCAACCTCACGATGGACCGGGCCGGAGATAATCTGAACCTGCAGTTCCTGCTGTACGTGGACGGAGTGCCTGATACGCCGTACCGGACCTGCAACCTCTGGGTGAACGTGTCGGCGCCGCCCGGTACGACACTACCGGCTAATGGCACGGCACTACTGTAGCCGGTAATATTCTCTATTTGCCGTCAATGGTTTGTGAGAGAAGCTATATTTAAGCCCCGCCGCATTGGCTAGATGTGAGCGGCATGGAGCGGTCTAATCTCTTTGCGACGATGGCCGTACTGGCGATGATAGTCCTCGCCGGCCTGCTATTTTTGGCAGTCGCCTCGTCGTCTCCGGTTACCTCAGGATGGGAGCTTCCCGGGAACGGCACCGTAGGCTACCTGTACGCCGGGAGCGACGGCACGCTGTATGCATTCCGGGGCAACGAGATCGACGCAATCCGGGACGACGGTACGGTGGCATGGACGCTCAATGTCTCCAGCCCCTGGAGGGTACTCAATAACTGGATGGTGTCTATATACTCCATGAACAACAGCGGCCGCATGGGCGGCTACTGGTCGATTCCGGTGCTGGCAGAGAAGGACCGCTCGCTCTTCGTTTATGCGATCGATACGACGCTACGAGAGAATTCCAGCGAACTGATGACAGCTGCCTCGTCGATGGTAATGAAGGTCTCTCCCGCGGGCAAGATCGAATGGACATATGACTTTTCCGTCAACGTCTCAACATACGCCGTCCTGTACTCAGGCGACTATTTCGACGATAGCCCGGTATCAATCAGCGTCAGGAACGAGCGTGTCTTTGTCTTCCATGACTACGGTGAGGACGTTCTCGACGCCGATGGCCGTTTCCTGTTCCGCATTCCCGATATAGCCGATCCCCCTGCGATCGACGAGGACGGGAGGATATACGCTGTCCGGACGGCATTGCCCGCCTACGTCTATAACGAATCGGAGGGCATGGATGGGCGGCTGGCGAATGGCAGTGTAGTAGTGGGCGAAAACCTTCACCGGGAAAAATTCGATCCGACCTACCGCATACCCGGGAGCACTGTCGTGGCGTACGATCCTGACGGAAGCCTCGTCTGGAGCCAGGACATCGGCCTCAACGCCACGAGGATGTACGTGGCCCGGGACGTGCTACATGAGTACGGCGGCCTGCCGCTTTACTGGAACGGGACGTTGCTCGTCCCCATGAGGGACGGCATCGTCGCGCTCGACGATAACGGCAGCGTCCTGTGGACGCGGCAGATGGACGACGGCACGTATGTGCCGTTCGAGATGATGCCCATGGACAGCCATGGCAACCTTTACCTGACCAGTGTCAGCGAGTTTATGATCCAGTCGCGCATCGTGACCATCTCCCCCGAAGGCACGATCGGCGCGTCCGCGTGGGATTATCAGATGTATGCCGATCGCGACGGCTCGCTCAATTTGCCGGTACCCCTGGCCGGGCGAGACGGGATCGTGTACGCCATCAGCGGGGGTTCGATGAACGGCGTCATCAGCGGGGACGACTTTGACCAGATGTTTCGCTCCAGGCAGCATTCATCCAACACGCTGACTGCCTACGATGTCAGGAACAACACCTCACTATGGAGCTTCGAGGTCCCTGGCAGGGACCGGCATGCGCTGACGCTGAACGAGGGCAACATACTCGAAGCCATGCCCGACTGGCCGTATTCGTCGATCAATAGAAGCTGGGATAACGTCTACTTCGACTACTACACGATGGACGATTACCCGCTGACTCCGACGCAGAATAGCATTATCCAGATATACCCGGGGGATAAGCTGACATACCTGAACTATGACTTCATCGTCTATGAGCGACCTGTGTTCCCGGAACGATCGCGATGCGTTTATGCCAGAGACATCTATGTGCTCGATGCAAATGGCCGGATGGTAGGGAAGCTGGCTGTCGACGGCGGGATCAGCGAGGCTATGGTCCGCAACGACACGCTGTTCTATGCCACTGGAGGCAAGATCGGCGGCAGTACCGTGACTCTGGCGGCCGGGCTAGCATTTGCGGCTGTCGCATACGTGTTTCTCAAGTTTTTCCTCTTCGGCACGGTGACACGGGCCAGGGAACAGCTCGACCAGAACCCGAACCGCAACCGCGTGCGGGACTACGTCGCCGGTCATCCGGGCTCGACGGCCTACGACATCGCCCGTGGCCTGAGCCTGAACCTGGGCACGGTACGTTATCATCTGCTCATTCTGGGCATCAATCACCGGATCAGGGAGTACCGGTCCGACGGCAAGTTCGTACGCTTCTTTCCGAACTCGAACGCCTATACGGACGACGAGCGAGTCATCATTTCCCTGGTCCGGAGAAAAACGATGCGCCGGACGCTCACAGCGCTGCGGTCGATGCCAGGGGCGTCGAACCACGACCTCGCCGTGGCGCTTGGAGTTTCCACCACGGCCGCCAGCAACTACATGCAGGAGCTCAGCGAGGCGGGCATTGTAGAGAAAGAGATAATGCCCGGCAACCGCGTTGCCTACAATATTGCGGAACGATACCAGGCGATCACCGAAGCAGTCCTGACGATGAAGGAACGATGACTGACCTGTCTATCTTCTGATATTAATCATTCGCGTATCCTTTTGTGTAGACTTTCCAATGGCCGACACTCGTACACCTGCATAGTCTTTTGAAAAGTTCTAAACAAAGCGCTTTACCACGAGGATACCGCGAATGATAAATCGTGGATAGCCCGGCATTCTCCGTACACGCATAACTGAGCAGAAGAGCTCCTTGTATACGCTGGATACTTCGAAAGATAGTTCGCTACCTTAAAAGGCTATGAGAAAAAAAAAATAAAAAGAGTAAATGGCCCGACTTTTTAACCGGGGCAGATTCTCATTATTAAGCTGGGTTTACGTAGTCCGGGATCGCAACGAAGCATTCTACTCCGTTAACGTCTGAGCCCGTAACGTTCACGATGGCGAACCATAAGTGTCCGTTCTTCTCAGCCGTGACGTTATAGTACCCTGGCTGCAGGCCTTCGAAGGCATAGAACCCGACAGAGTCGTCAGAAGCGGTCGTGACCGGGTTACCCGTAATATCGACGAGTCCGTCGCTTAGCGGATAACCGTCGACAACGTTGACATTGTATATGCTCACGGTAGCCCCTGGAATGCCGTTCAGATTCTTGTCTTTGACATAGCCGTAGATCGTATCGGGACCGGGCGTTATGTCCGGCAAAACCTTCGAGCCGGTTACGGTGATTTGCTCAGCGCTTGCCGTTGATGTATGTTGAAAATACACGACGGAAGCAGCAGAGACTATAATCGCTGCGCAGACGGCGCCGGCGATTATGCGAGATGATTTCATACGTTTACCTCCAAATCGCGGGCTTTTCGCCCTGATCAATGCTACGAGGGTGGCGTATATAACCGCTGTCTCACAATTTATTGACACGTATCACAATCCATTTACACTCCTCCGGTGGCCCGGCGGGCATTCCCCGAGAGAACAGGTTTATTTATACCTTTCATCATTATTAGTAACCGGACTGACAGTCCGCATTTACAGGAGCGTCATTTCCCGATGGTCAAATATGCTGACAGGATTACTGCATTGCCGCCCTACCTCTTCGCCGAGGTTGACCGGGCCAAGCACCAGAAGATCAAAGAGGGCGTCGACGTCATCGATTTCGGCGTCGGTGACCCGGACACGCCCACGCCTGACTACGTGATCGCGGAGCTCTGCAAGGCAGCCCATGACCCGGCCACGCACCAGTACCCGGCCTACTCGGGCTCCACCTCTTTCCGCGAGGCTGCTGCGGATTGGTTCAAGGGCCGGTTCGGCGTCAGGCTGACTCCGTCGACCGAAGTCCTCACCCTCATCGGCTCTAAGGAAGGCATCGCCCACATCCCGCTGGCGTTCGTGAACCCCGGCGACGTCACGCTCTGTCCCAACCCGGGCTACACGGTGTACGCCATCGGCACGGCGTTCGCGGGCGGCCAGCCTGTCGATATGCCTCTGCTTGCGGAGAACGGCTTCAAGCCCGATCTCTCGAAGATTCCGAAGGACGCTATCAAGAAGACGAAGATGCTATTCATCAATTACCCGAACAACCCGACTGCTGCGACCGCCGATAAGAAACATTTCAAGGAGGTCGTCGACTTCGGCAAGGATCATGGCATCGTGGTCGTATCTGACAATGCATACTCCGAGATCGCCTATGACGGCTACAAGGCCCCGAGCATCCTGGAGGTCCCCGGCGCCATGGACTGCTGCATCGAGATACACTCCCTCAGCAAGACATCCAACATGACCGGCTGGCGCCTCGGCTTCGCCGTCGGCAACGCCGACATCGTGGCCGGCCTTGGCAAGATCAAGATGAACGTCGACTCAGGGACGTTCATAGCCGTTCAGACGGCCGGCATCGCTGCGCTGGAAGGCTCGAAAGACTTCCTGCCAGGGCTGAACAGGATGTACCAGGCCCGGCGGGACGCCCTGTGCTCCGGGCTGAAGTCCATGGGCCTCGACGTGACCCCGCCGAAGGCGACGTTCTACGTGTGGACGCCAGTGCCGAAGAAGTACAGTTCTATCGAATACGCGAAGTACCTGCTGGACAAGGCGGGCATCGTTGGCACTCCGGGCTCGGGCTTTGGCAAGTACGGCGAAGGCTACATCCGCTTCTCGCTGACCAGCCCCATCGAACGCATCAACCAGGCCGTCGAGAGGATGAAGAAGCTATGATGCCCTTCGAGATACCGGGCCACCTCGAGGTAAAGAACGGGCACCTGCACATCGGCGGGGCCGACACCGTCAGTCTGGCGAAGGAATACGGCACGCCGCTCTACGTGACGAGCGAGGACCGTCTTCGGGCTAACTACCGTCGGTTTGCGGCGGCATTCCCGGAAGCGCACATCTTCTTCGCCGCCAAGTCCAACAACAGCCTCGTCGTCCAGCGGATACTCGCCCAGGAAGGGGCGGGTGCCGATGCGTTCTCCGACGGCGAGATCTACCTGGCCCGGCTCGCCGGCATTCCCGCAGAGAAGATTCTGTTCACCGGCAATTCCAAGACCGACGCAGAGCTCAAGTATGCGGTGGACGCAGGGACCATGGTCTCTGTGGACAGCCACGACGAGCTCGTCGCGCTCTCGAAGATCGCCGACGCCGCAGGCAAGGAGATCGACATCGCCTTCCGGGTGAACCCCGACGTGGACGCCCGCATCCATCCCAAGCTGGCTACCGGCCTGGCGAAGTCCAAGTTCGGCATCCCACGCAAGGATATCGTCGGCATCTACAAAGAGGCGGCAGACCTGCCGGGCGTGAACCCCGCGGGCATCCACTGCCACATCGGCTCCACGATTCTCGACGCCGCTCCCTTCGCCGAGGCTACGGCGAAGATGATGGACCTCGTCGAGCAAATCTCCGGCTTCGTCGACCTCGAATGGGTCGACATCGGGGGCGGCTACGGTGTGCCCTACCAGAAAAACATTCCGCCGACCAACCCGAAGGTCTGGGCAGACGCCATTCTGCCCGTGTTCCGCGAACGGTGTAAAAAGCTGGGCATCAGCCCGGAGCTGCATCTGGAGCCCGGCCGGTACATCGTCGCCGACACCACTGTCCTGCTGATGCAGGTAAACACGGTGAAAAAATCGTCGTCCCACTTCATAGGCACGGACGCAGGCTTCAACACGCTCATCCGCCCGGCCATGTACGACTCGTACCACGAGGCCGTCATCGCCAACAAGGCCGACCAGGCTCCGGCTGACACGTACACTGTCGTAGGCCCGGTCTGTGAGTCCGGCGACATTCTGGCCACGGACCGGAAATTGCCTGCGGTGCGCAAGGGCGACATCCTGGCGCTGCTCGATGCTGGCGCCTACGGCTTCTGCATGAGCTCCCAGTACCTCGCCCGGCCCCGGAGCGCCGAAGTGCTCGTCCACGACGGCCAGGCCGAGCTGATCCGCAAGCGGGAGACCATCGACGACCTGCTCCAGAACCAGCTCGTGCCGGGGAGGCTGCTATGACGGAGCTGAAATTCACCAAGATGCACGGCAACGGCAACGACTTCATTGTCGTCAACGAGTACGACTATCCGGTGCCTGATGACAAGAAATCCGCCTTTACCCGCAAGTACTGCCACCGCAGGACAGGCATAGGCGCCGACGGCGTAGTCTTCTTCGCGAAGCCGTTGCACGCTCCGCTGCACATGCGGATCTTCAACGAGGACGGCAGCGAGGCGGAGATGTGCGGCAATGGCGTCCGCTGTTTCGTCAAGTATGCCATGGACAACGACTACATGAAACCAGGTGTCGCTAAGGTCGAGACCAAGGCAGGTGTCCTGGAGGTCGAGGGCCGGTACGAGGACGGCAGGGCCGTCGTCAAAGTGAACATGGGCAAGCCGCTGTTCGACCCGGCCAAAATTCCTGCCACCGGAATAGGTGATTTCCTGAACATGCCCGTGGGAGGCTTCGAGGTATCTGCGGTCAACACCGGCGTCCCTCACGCAGTCATCTTCGTCCCGTCCGTGGACGAGGTCGATATCGAGAAGTCGGCGCCCCCGATCCGCCATGATAAGCGCTTCCCGAAGGGCGCGAACGTAAACTTCGTCCAGCGCGAAGGCCCGGACCTGCAGGTGCGGACGTACGAGCGTGGCGTCGAGGGCGAAACGCTGAGCTGTGGCACCGGCTCGGTAGCTGTGGCCGCCGTCGCCAGGCATCTCGGCTACGTGCGCGACTCTACGCTCGTTCACACGAAGGGCGGAACGCTGAAAATCACCTTCGTCCACGACATCGCCTTCATGGAGGGCGGCGCAGAAACCGTTTACGACGGAAAAATGGACGTAGACTTTGCGTCTCTCAAATAACTTTTTGCCCATGTCACTCGATTAGTACTCGAAGCTAATCGTGTACGCGGTCGTATAATTCACTTTTTGATCGCATGGCAGTGTTACAAAGTGGTCGTCCGTCATATAATAGTTCGTGACGGTCACGGGGACATCGCAGGTACTCCTGACATCGCCGGTAGCCAAGTTGACGAGCGAGTAGTGGACGACCACGTTCCAGATTTTCATCGGGAGCGTTTCGTTCCTTCTATTCTCGTTCTCCAGCACGAAAGTGATTATCTTGTATAGCCCTTTCTCGACAGATGCTGCAGTGGTCACATCCTTTTCGATCAGGTTGACTACGGGCTTTACCTTTGACAGCTCATCGTATTTCTTGCTGAGGTTCCCATATTTATCATGCAGGTCCAGGATGGTCCAGTTAACGGCATAATAATCGTTGCCATTCAGGTATCTCTGATAGATGGCTCCCAGGTCCCGGACCAAAGTGATACTATCGTTATACCTGGTGTTGTTCTTCTCGCAGGTAGCCAGGAAAGCAAGATAGCCGCCATACCGCTTGAAGTTCGCGCTGTCCTGCATCAGCTTCCATGCCGAGTCGTATTGTGCCAGCGACTGGTTTATGGCAAGCTCGTAGTTCGCGTAGGCCTCGTTTTTCGTGCCCAATCGTGACTGGTATTCTCTCTCATAGTCCGCGATCGTGTCGTTTATCGATTTCAAGGTCTGGTTAGCGCGGCTGCATGCTACCGACACGTCCGAGTACTCGTCAGTCCCTTCCGAGAGCATCCCCTGATATTCGTCTGCATTAGCCACGAGCGACGCGACAGCCTGCGAGTAATTGTCCGCCAGTGTCCGGTACCCGTCGATCCAGTTCCTGAAGCCGTCGAGCTCGTTCTTGTTGTCAGCTGCCTTGTAGCTGCTGATTAGCGCGTACAGCCGGTCTGTCTCGTCTCTCTGGTCGCTGAACGTCTGCTTCAGCTTTTCCCGCTTCTGGTTCCGGTCATCAAGGTACATGTAACCCACGGCGGCCACGATGAGGATGATGACAGCTATGGCGATGATACCGACGAGCAGCAGGCCCCGGCTTTTCTTTTCGTCATGAGGAGGTAGCGGTTGCATTAGCAACCTCTGAGTTTATCCGAGCTAATATAAATATTATAATGATTACATGGCTGACACGACGGCCATCGCACACCCCGTTGATCCTGTTAATATACCTGGGGATACCCCTTGCGTTCATTGTATCTACAGTGTCTTATTTATCCCGGGAACTCATGTTAATGATGAGGACGTTACGGCATGCAGGTCGAAGTCGATTCGAGAGAAGTGAAGATCACTCACCCGGACAAGGTGCTGTTTCCGGAGGACGACATCACTAAAGGTGAGCTGGTCGAATATTTTCACAAAGTCTCCGGCTTCATGGTCCCGCTCATCAAAGATCGCCCGCTGACCATGCAGCGTTATCCCGACGGCATCGACAGGCCAGATTTTTTCCAGAAAGAGGCGCCATACTACGCGCCGGAATGGATCAGGACGGTCGCCTTCGAACTGCAGGACGGGCGCAGGCAGCGGCAGCTCCTCGGCAACGACGCGGCGACGCTGGTATGGATCGCTAACCAGGACTGTATCACCCAGCACGTCTGGAACAGCCGCGCCGGCAGACTCAACCATCCTGACATGCTGGTATTCGACCTCGATCCTCCAGACGATGACTTCGACATCGTTCGGTTTGCAGCCAGGACCATCCGGGCCAAGCTACAGGACATGGACATGTCTACCTTCGTCATGACCACTGGCTCTCGCGGGCTCCACGTAGTGACGCCGCTTGACATGTCCGCCGATTTCGATACGGTGCGCGCATGGGCACGGGAGCTGGCCGAGAAGCTGGCCTGGTCGATCCCTGACAGCTTCACTACCGAGACCCGCAAGGACAAGCGAGGCCATAGGCTTTTCATCGACTACACACGGAACGCCTTCGGCCAGACCAAAGTCGCGCCGTACACAGTACGGGCTAAGCCCGGTGCCCCTGTGGCCACGCCTGTCGAATGGGATGAGCTGGACCAGATCGACTCACAGAGCTATAACATTCGCAATGTGCTGAAGAGAGTCTCGGAAAAAGGCGACCCGTGGCAGGGGATGCAAAAATACGCGGCCTCGCTGAAGCCCATTAAGAAGTGACCGGGCCGGAAAGCGTGAATTGCCCGGTCTTTTCCTCGTGTGCGCGCGTGGCCGGATGCCGGGTTCTCATGTCTGCCGCCGAGCCTTGAAGCCTATAAGTAAGATCGTCTCCTTTGGCTCCGGATCTCTTTTGCTCCCTTTTTATAATCGTACTCCTCTTCTCCTTTAAACTCCCGGTCTCTACCGCAACTCCGTTTTCCTCCTCATCTCCCGTCGTTGAGCAGAGGAATTCGCGGAGCAGCGGTAGAGTATAAGAGAAAAAGGAGAAGAGGAGAACGACTTTTTTATAAGGAGCAGAGGAGATCCGGAGCCAAAGGAGAACGTTTCCAGTGGTTTGAAAATCATCGCATTTCCCCGCGATAAAAACAAACACGCGCGCGCGACCGGATCGCCGGGCCATCTTGTTTGGCCATCGGGTTCTCATCTCTCCGCTCCGGCCTTCAGGAGATACTTCATTCTCGCCATGTATCTACCCGGAATGAGGATGAGATCAATGAGCACAGAAACCACAGGCATGCTAAGCGGTATCGATCCTGTCGCCAGGGCATTTCTCGATAAGATAAACGCAACAAGCGGTCCGCCGATCTACAAGATGTCGCCGGACAAGGCACGAGCTGTACTATCTGAGTTGCAGGATTCGAGTGCAGTACCAATGATGCCTGCGAGTATAGAGGAAATAGACATACCAGGAGGGCCGACCGGGAATGTTCACGTCCACATCGTCAGGCCGCAGGGTAGTACCGGAATGCTCCCTGTCACGATGTACTTCCACGGCGGGGGCTGGGTGCTTGGTGATTTTAAGATTTTCGAGCGGACGGTGCGTGCTCTCTCGAACCTGTCGGGATCAGCACTGGTATTTGTCGATTACGAACGTTCTCCCGAAGCGAAATATCCCGTCGCGATCGAGCAAGACTATCGTGCGATGGAATACGTGGCGGAGAATGGTCGTAAGCACAACCTGGACAGTTCCAGGCTCGCCATTGCGGGGGATAGCGTAGGCGGAAACATGACTGCTGTCGTCGCAATGATGGCAAAGCAGAGGAAAGGGCCACGCATCCTGTTCCAGGCGCTATTCTACCCGGTGACCGATGCCAGCTTCGAGACCGGATCATACCGGCAGTTCGCCGACGGCTACTGGTTGTCAAAGGAGAGCATGAAGTGGTTCTGGGACAATTACCTGCCCGACAAGGAAGCGAGGAAAGGGCCGATGGCGTCTCCGCTGCGGGCCTCGGCCGATCAGCTGAAAGGCCTGCCCCCGGCGCTGGTGGTCACCAACGAGTACGACGTCCTGCGGGACGAGGGCGAGGCATACGCCCACAAGCTGATGGACGCGGGAGTCCAGACAACCGCCGTACGGTTCCTTGGAATCGTCCACGACATGATCATGCTGAACCCGCTTGCAGACACGCCAGCCGCGCGAGGTGCCGTAGGCCTGGCGGGCGATCTGCTGCGCAAGGCTCTCGCCCCGTGAGCTTTTATACTGTGCGTCGAATCACGAAAACACGAAACTTTTTTTATTTCCACTAAAAGCACTAAAGGCACGAAGGGAACGGTTGAAACCCGAAATTCACTAAATCACGAATTCAAAGGCACTAAAGTCTCCAAGGTCACCAAGTTTAAAACACTAAAAAGGTCACGAAGAGCACAAAAAGTACCAACGCCGGCTCTGTGACTTCGTTGTCGTGTAAGCGATTGGGAAGTGCGAGTTTTACAGGCCGATGCGAATTGGCGTTATCGTTGGTGGTTTAGTGGTTTTAGTGACCTTATTCGTGTTTTAAACTTGGAGACGTTCGTGGGCTTAGTGCCTTTGAATTAGTGGTTTAGTGG
>JAEZKS010000188.1 GCA_023436075.1 Methanobacteriota archaeon | reverse complement strand
ACGGGCTGGCGATCTCCTCATACGTGCCGATCCGCGACCCCGACACCAATGAAATCATCGGTGCGCTGTGCGCCAGGAGCCTCCTGAACGGCGGCAACGTGCTGGTGGAGAGCATCGGCGAGGAAACCGGCTGTGACTGTACCATATTCTTCGGCGACACACGGGTCGCCACGACACTAATCGATGACTCCGGCAAACGGATCGTCGGGACCAAGGCCGCGGCTGAGGTGACGGCCAAGGTCATCCAGAACGGGCAGGTCTTCGATAACCCGCTGACAGTCAACAAGATACCTATGTACGTGAACTATCAGCCCCTGAAGGACAATGAAGGAAAGACCCTGGGCATGCTCTTCTTCGGGTATGACATCCGCCCGGGCCTGGCCGACCTTAACAACCTGACCATGACCTCGATCGGCATCGGCATCGTAATTGCCATCCTGGCCGTCATCGTGGGCATGATCGTCGTGAATCGGATCACCCGGTCGATCAACAGGCTGGTAGTCACTGCCAACAACGTGGCCGCGGGCGACCTGGAGGCGAACTTCGATAAGGGCGTGAAGGGCGAGGTTGGCAAGCTGAGCGGAGCGATCGAGCAGATGGTACTGAACATCAAAGAACGCATCGCTTTCAACGAGTCTATCCTGAAGGGCATTCCCGATCCCCTGTTCGTCGTCGACACCAGAGGCAAGATCACGTACGCAAACGATGCCGGGGCGAAGATGAGCGGCGTCTCTATGAGCGATCTCAAGGGACGGCCATTCGGAGAGTCCTTCGGCTTCCTCAATGATTCGTCCGGCGAGTCCCATCTCGCTAAATGCCTGAAGACCGGCGAGTCTTTCAAGAACTTCGAGATCAACGCCAGGCTGAAGGATGGAAAAGAAGCCTGGATCCGGGGCAACGTGGTGCCGGTCAGAGACGCGGGCAACCAGGTGACCGGCGGAATGGAGTTGATGCAGGACGTTACTGAGTCCAAGGAATCGCAACTGAAGATCGAGCATGCCGAGAAAGAAGCACGGCAGAAGGCATTGTTCAGCGATAGCGTGCTGAAGTCGATCACGGACGCACACATCGTTGCAGACACATCGGGCAACGTCACTTACATCAACGACGTAGCACAGAAACTGCTCGCTGTCAACGAGAAAGACACGCTTGGCCGGCCGCTGGAAGACGTCCTGGGCATCTCGCAGTGCGTCAGCCGGAAAGCCCTGGTCGACCAGAGGGAGATGCATAATGTCGAGGGACGTGTCAACTCGCGGAACGTTGGTGAAATCCCTGTGATCATCAATACGACCCTGCTGAGGGACATCGACGGCAAAGTGACCGGCGTCAACGTGATGTACAAAGATATCACGAAGGATAAAGCGGCGAAGAAGCAGCTCGCCGAGATAACCGAGTCTGCCAATATGATAGCAGAGCGTGTCGCCTCGGCCAGTGGCAACGTCTCGTCGAGCGTGCAGCAGGTGATGAGCGCGTCGAAACAGATCAGCGAAAGCATTCAGCAGATCGCCTCGGGCAGTCAGACTGAAGCCCGGAGCATCGAGAACGTGAACAGGCTGATGCACGAAATGAGCAATAGCATCGCATCCGTATCGGATGGCGCTCGCAAAACCAGCGAGGAGGCCGTCCGGGCGAATGCTGAAGCCAGAAAGGGCTCGGAGAACGCGAAGATCGCCATTCGTAAGATGGATGAGCTGCACGGGGCGGTAAATGACAGCGCCAAAATCGTGCAGGACCTGGGCGAGAAGAGCAAGCAGATCGGCCAGATCGTAGAGATGATTACTGCGATTGCCAGCCAGACTAACCTGCTAGCGTTGAACGCGGCGATCGAAGCTGCCCGCGCGGGCGATGCCGGCAGAGGATTCGCTGTCGTCGCCGAAGAGGTCCGAAAGCTCGCCGAAGAGTCGGCGAAGGCAGCCGAAGAGATCAATCGCCTGATCGGCGAGGTAAGGGAGCAGACTACCCGCGCTGTCGAATCGATGAATAGGGGCACCAAAGAGGTGGATGCAAGCAATAAGATCGTGGCTGAGTCACTGAAGAGTCTGGAGGACATCGGCCGCATGATCGATACTACGGCGGCAAAGGCGCAGGAGATCGCGACGATGACTGAGAAGCAGGCTGTGGACACGAAGCGCGTCGTCAAAGACGTGGAGGAAATGGCCGCAGTCATCGAGGAGAGTGCCGCGGGAGCCGAAGAGGTGAGCGCCAGCAGCGAGGAAACCACGTCGACCTCGGAGCAGGTCTACGGTATGGCGACAGAGCTGGCGAAGATCGCCGAGGACCTCAAGGCTGAGGTAGGCAAGCTCAAGGTGGACTAACCATCCACCTTTCCAGGAGGACCGAGATGGCAGAGAAAAATAGTAACGCTGTCGACATGCAGCTGGTCGTGTTCCGGCTGGGCAACGAGGAGTTCGGAGCGGACATCAACCAGGTACGGGAGATCATCCGTGTGGGCGAGATCACAAGCATCCCCCAGGCACCCGACTACGTACATGGCGTAATCAACCTCCGGGGCCGTGTGACCATGGTGGTCAACCTTCGCCGACGGCTGAGCATGCCGGACAGGGCGAATGACGGCAACTCGCGGATCGTGATCGTAGAAGTAGACGATAACATCGTGGGCATGATGGTAGACAGCGTCACCGAAGTCAAATACATCAGCGGCGAACAGGTGGACTCTTTCGAAAATGGGCTGGCAGGCAGCGACATCCGTAACTACATCGTCGGCATCTGCAAGCTCAAGGACCACCTGCTCATACTGGTGGACCTGAAAAAGACGCTCGAAGGCATCGTCGCGGTAACGGCAGATAATGGCGTCCGTGATAAAGCGACGACCACGTAAGACGAACGGCCGCAGTAAAATTCGCGCACTACCTGGCTCCGATCGAGAGGACATAAGTGCCCTCCCGGCGACCGGGCCTGCGGATCAAGGTTCGTCGATGCCCCTATATCATAAAGTACCCAAATACTTCCACACAATTAATCACATTCGGCGAACCGTCCAGAGCGAGCCTTAAAAATCAAGCCAGACAGGGTTGACCCCGGCTAACGGATGATCATTTAGGTTTTGTCGTCTTCTCTGATGACGGCAGGCGTTCCGATCATTTTACCATTCAGGTCATACAGGGGTGTCGCAGAAACCTTGAGGTCGATCATGACCCTATTCTTTTTCAAGTAGCAGACAGGCATACATGAGATAATTTCTCCATTTGTCACCCTGCCATGGACACTTTTAATTTCGCCACGCATCTCAGGTGTGAGCATGGGTGCTGGCTTATCGGCCCATCCGAGAACCATCCAAAAACTCTTTCGCAGGCATTATTCCACAGGATAACGCTCTCATCCAGATCTAACGCAAGGATAATCCCGCGATGCGCATATTGCGACCTATAGCACCTGGCTAGTTTCGGAGGTTTCTCCGATTTTTCGGAGCTTGGTAATATCCTCAATGACGCCTATGTTATACTTGAGGGAACCATCCATGTTTCTGATTGCCGATACACTCGACCGGGTCCAGATGACCATTCCATCTTTTCTTATATCCCGTTTCTCCACCTGGTACTTATCAATTGACTGCTGGCTCAATTGGGATTCAAGCTGCCGATACTTTTCTATGTCTTCCGGGTGGGTAATATCATAAATGCTCTTTTGCATGAGCTCTGCTTTGTTGTAGCCCAGCATCGATTGGTACGCATGGTTGCTGTCAATAAAGTAGCCCCCGGGATTAGCGATAGTAATTCCCACGGCAGCCTGGTCGAATACGGCATGGAACCGCTCCTCGCTCTCGCGAAGCGCTATCACCGCACGTTTTTCTGCGGTGATGTCTTCTGCGATGAAGACCGCGCCAGACGTGCCGTCGTCGAAGGCCGCCGGGACCAGCCGCATTCGCAGATACCTGATCTCGCCATCCTGTCTGACCGGGATGTTGCACTGATGCATCTTGCCATCGAGTGTCACCTGCAATAGCTCCATCAGGCCGTTGTTGATCGGAAGGATGTGATCGAGCCGGCCGATTCTCTGCCCCACGAGGTCTTCTCGCCGAAAATGGAAGAATTCGAGCAACGCGTTGTTGGCCTGGACAATATTCATGTTACGGTCGATGGTCCCGATGAGGTCCGAGGAAAAGCTCAGCATGTCCGAGATCGGGACTCGCTGAGATATGTAATATACTTTCGAGGGGCCGAACGAGCGCATTTCCACGTGGCCGGAAATGGCCAGCATCTCCATGTACTTAGCGACTGAGTGCCTGTTCATGTTCACGAGCCGAGAGATGTCACTCAGAGATAGCCCTTTAGGGTGCTCTTTAATGACGCCCTTGATTTTTACAAGCTCTTCTCGGCTGTTATCCATAAATACCATTAGTTTTTGGCTGACGGCTTATATAGTATTCGGTATTTAAAAATAGTGTCTTTCTAAGCCTTTTCATATGGATTCCAGTTATGGTATCCTAATTTGTTATACATAATTGGTTGCCAAAAACTGTAAATTATTTATACTAGTAATGGATAGCTTATCAATCGTAACCAAAAAACGGCTTACAGGACGGTTATAATCCTGTAATTGCAAATTTGATGTAAAGTGAACAGAAACAAGTCGGTGGTAGAAAATGGGCATAAAAATAGACACGAAAAGTCTATCTATCCAATTAATTGCACTCGTACTGATAGTAACAATCGTGCCGGTAGTAATACTTACCTATTATTCGAGCAGCGCGCTTTCGAGCGAAAAGTATGGCGATATCGAGAGGATCGGCCAGGGAATCGGCGATAACGGCGATGCGGCATATGAGCAGAACATCCTGAACGACCAGCTCATCGCCAATAAGATCGCCGGCGATAACCGGGTCGCCGAAGCGATCAATGCAGGCGACAATGCAGCGATCAAGCAGGTACTGAACGAGTATAAGAGCCGTTATCCGGGGATCGACGTCATGACAATCGCCGATGAGAACGGCGTCGTAATGGGACGGTCTACGACCGATCTTACGGGCGACAAGACCTCCGATGCGACCCTGCAACAGGCGATCACCGGGACAGAGGTGTCCAGCGTCGGGGTCATGGTGGAAGCTGTCATCAACGCTAACAACCTTCAGGGCAAGGTGTCGACCTCTTCCGGCGATGGCCTGGCTCTCCTCAGCGCAGTCCCCATAAAAGACGATTCGAACAAAGTCGTGGGCGGCGTGCTCTGCGCTGACCTGCAGAACTCTCGCTACGATCTCATGGACAGCATCGCCAGCACCTCGGGCGGCTATTGCTCGGTATACCAGGGCGACACCCTGATCGCGACCAGCCTGAAAGACAGCAATGGCAACCACATGGCGGGCACGAAGCTGGATGCATCGATCTACTCCCAGGTCCAGAGTGGCCAGACTGTCCAGGGCATTTTCACTGACAACGGCCGACAACTGTACAAGTATGTCAAGCCGATGGAAGACCAGAACGGGAAGATCATCGGAGCGCTGGTCACCGGCTACGATGTCAGCGACGACATAGCCTCGATCAACAACATGACCATAGCATCGATCGGCATCGGAGCATTCATTGCCGTACTGGCGGCGCTGGCGGGATTCTTCGTGGTGACGCGGACGACCAAGCCGATCAACAAGCTGGTCGCGGCCGCGAACAGCGTGGCGGCGGGCGACCTTGAAACGTCGATTGACACCGGCGTCCGGGGCGGCGAGGTCGGCCAGTTGACCACATCTATCGCGAAGATGGTCGGAAACATCAAGGACCGTATCCTGTACAACGAGTCGATCCTCAAGGGTATCATGGACCCGCTCTTCGTCGTGGACACGGAGAGCAAGATCACGTACGTCAACGAGCCAGGCGCCCGTCTCTTCTGCTCGACCGTGTCGGAGCTCCAGGGAAAGAAGTTCGGCGATCAGTTCCAGATCGTTAACTCCTCGTCCGACGAATCTGCCCTGGCTAAGTGCCTGCGGACCGGCGAAGCCACGAGCGGCTTCGAGACCAGGGTACGCTTGAAGAACGGTAAAGAGGTCATCACCCGGGGCAGCAACGCACCCATCAAAGATGCCAGCGGTCGGGTCAACGGGGTCGTAGAGCTGCTCCAGGATATCACCAGGGAGAAAGAAGCCGAGATAGCGATCAAGAAAGCCGAGACCGAGGCAAAGGAGAAAGCGCTGTTCAGCGACAGCATCCTGAAGAGCATTACCGATGCCCACTTCGTTACTGATACCAGGGGAAGTGTCACCTACATCAATGAGGTGGCCCAGAAGCTGCTCGGCATTGGAGAACGCGAAGCGCTTGGCCGTCCTGTCGAGGACGTAATCGGCGTCCGGAAGAGCATCGCCCGGACCGCGCTGATCGAGCAGAAAAATATCTACAATGTCGAAGGCTACGTGACCACAAAATCCGGCCACGAAGTGCCGATCATAGTGAACGCCACGCTGCTGAAGGATATCAACGGCCAGGCGACCGGCGTCAACACGATGTTCAAGGACATCACGAAGGAGAAGGCAGCGAAAAAGCAGCTATCCGACATCACCCTGTCCGCCAACAAGATCGCAGAACGGGTGTCTGGCGCAAGCGGCAACGTCGCATCGAGCGTGCAGCAGGTGATGAGCGCATCGAAGCAGATCAGCGAGAGCATCCAGCAGATCGCCTCCGGCAGCCAGAATCAGGCGAAGAGCATCGAGAGCGTGAACAAGCTCATGCACGACATGAGCAACAGCATATCCTCAGTAATGGACGGCGCAAAGAAGACCAGCGAGGATGCGATCCGTGCGAATGCCGAGGCTCGGAAGGGTTCGGAGAACGCGAAGGTTGCTATCAGGAAGATGGATGATCTGCACGTGGCGGTGAATGATAGCGCCAAGATCGTGCAGGATCTAGGCGAGAAGAGCAAGCAGATCGGCCAGATCGTGGAGATGATCACCGCGATTGCCGGCCAGACTAACCTGCTGGCGTTGAACGCGGCGATCGAAGCAGCTCGCGCTGGCGATGCTGGTCGCGGATTTGCTGTGGTTGCCGAGGAGGTCCGGAAGCTCGCCGAGGAGTCTGCTAAGGCGGCGGAGGAGATCAACAGTCTGATCGGCGAGGTAAGAGAACAGACTGCCCGCGCCGTCGAGTCGATGAAAAAGGGTACGAAGGAGGTTGATGAGAGTAATAAGATTGTGGCTGAGTCGTTGAAGAGTTTGGAAGATATCAGTCGTCTTATTGATACGACGGCTGCGAAGGCACAGGAAATCGCGACGATGACGGAGAAGCAGGCTGCGGACACTCAGCGCGTGGTGAAGGACGTTGAGGAGATGGCAGCGGTCATCGAAGAGAGCGCAGCGGGCAGCGAAGAGGTCAGCGCATCTTCTGAAGAGACGACATCCACAGCAGAACAAGTAGCAGGCATGGCCGGCGAACTAGCAAAAATCGCCGAAGAGCTCAAAGCAGAAGTAAGCCGGCTCAAGGTGGAATAACCTTCCACCTTCCCGTCAGGAGGAATACATGGAAGACAAGAGAATTGTCAGCGACATGCAGTTGGTCGTGTTCCGGCTGGGCAACGAGGAGTTCGGCGCCGACATCAGCCAGGTCCGGGAAATTATCAAGGCCGGCGAGATCACGAGCATCCCCCAGGCACCACCCTATGTACATGGGGTCATAAACCTGCGGGGCCAGGTGACCACGGTGGTAAACCTGAGGAGACGGCTAGGCATGCCAGACAAGACAGCGGACGTCAACTCGCGCATCGTGGTGGCGGAAGTGGACCACAGCACCGTGGGCATGATGGTGGACAGCGTCACCGAGGTCAAGTACATCAGCGGCGAACAGGTCGAGCCGTTCGGCAACGGGCTCGCCGGCAGTGAGATGCAGGGTTATATCTTAGGAGTGTGCAAGCTCAAGGACCACCTACTCATACTGGTGGACCTGAAAAAGACCCTTGAAGGCATCATCACAGTAAAGCCGAACGATAGCGCCCGCGATAAGGCAGCGACCACATGATGGAACGGCCATAGTAAAACACCCAGCCCAATTCTACAGGGAGGGCATGACATATGCTCTCTCTGACGGCCAGGGCCTGCGGATTAAGGTTCGTCGATGCCCCGATATATCCCAGAATACCCCCAGATAGTTCAAGCAAATCACGTTTGGCGAACCGTCCAGAGCGGGTCTTAAGAATCCGGCCGGAGGGAGTTGATCCCGTCGAGCGGCTGAAAACCGGGGTCTCAAACTATAAAAAATCAAAGTTTTACTATTTTTCATGCGATTCCGAAACCTTATTATCCCGCGTCCGCATCTAAGCCTCTGATGCCGCAGATAAAAGAAGGCCAGGTGACCATCGAGATGGACGAGGGAGTGTTCTACAACCCTCGCATGGAGATGAATCGCGACATCAGTGTAGCCTGTCTTTCCTGCCTGTCGGACGTGAAATCGTATGTTGATGCCATGGCCGCATCGGGCATTCGGGGCATCCGGATGAAGAAAGAGGTGCCCCGGGAGCTGGAGGTCACGATCAATGACTGGGACGCGGACGCCTACAAGCTCATCGAGAAAAACGCGGAGCTAAACGACGTCGAGGTGAACGTCTCGAACAGGGGCGCGAATACGCTGCTGTCCTGCACGCAGTTCGACTTCGTTGACCTGGACCCGTTCGGCACGCCGGCGCCGTACATCGACTCGACGTGCCGCTCGGCGCGTGTGGCGTTCGGCGTCACCGCGACTGATACGGCTCCGCTATGCGGCGCACACCTGCGCGCGGGAATCCGGCGCTATGCGTCGCGGCCACTGAAAACACCGTACTATCCTGAGGTCGGGCTGCGGACGCTGCTGGGCAAGGTCGCGCGGGAGCAGGCCAAGTACGATAAGGCTGTGCGTCCTCTGCTGTGCCATGCCACGGAACACTACGTACGCCTGTATCTCGAGGTACAGCACGGCGTCATTTACGCGGACAAGATGGTAAGCCAGCTAGGCTTTCTCCGCCACTGTCCGACGTGCCACTACCGCGACCTGCATCCGGGCCCTGCCATCGGCATCTCCGACCGATGCCCCGTATGCGGCAGCCGCGCGAGCATCGGCGGACCCCTGTGGCTCGGCCCTACCAAAGACGACGAATTCGTAGCACGCGTGACTGCGACCGTCGCAGACGGTACGTTCGGCATGAAAACGCGGGCGTTGCGGCTGCTGGAGACCATCGGCAGCGAGATCGACGTGCCCATGTACTACGACCAGCATGTCCTCTGCAGGGACATGAAAGCCACTCCGACATCGATAGACATGTTGATCGAAGCGCTCCGAGGGCAGGGATTCCGCGCGTCACGAACCCATTATTCAGGCACAGGATTCAAGACCGATGCACCGATCAACGACGTCCGTGCGACCATCTGGCGGCTTTCGCCCGTAAAATGAGCCATTCGAAAACAATATGGCATAGCTGCAGATGGCTTAAACAAGAGAGCCCTGTGCAGCTCGGTCGCGCCGCATGGCAGCATTTTTTACAGACGACACATTTTTCGGGCAACATGCTTACCTATGTCACATAAGGCGATCATTTATAAATTCGAAGCTCGTCAGGCATGTTGAACAATATTTTCGACATTATAGCATGATTTCGAAAATAATGTGATGAGGGTGGAAAATTTTTTTCCAACAATGGCGGTTTGCTTATGACTAAAATGTAATTACATTTGCCCAATTTTATTAGCCGGACACAAAGGTTTATTTAAGTCTATTAACTGAATATACCACGTTCGTTACGCAAGCCATCTGTAACGCATCGGTGAGCATATGCCGGACGATACGATAAAAATGATATTACAGGTATCAGAAGTTATTCTTGTATTACTCTTATCAGTCATCATTGTCCTCGCCATCCCCAAGGTGCGCGAGATCAAGAGAAACACCGTGAAGACAGCCACGTATATTTTCCTGGGCCTGATCCTTTTCATCCTGGTCGGCATGAGCTATAATGTCATACAGGACATCAACTCGACTGGCAAAGATGCGAT
>JAEZKS010000155.1 GCA_023436075.1 Methanobacteriota archaeon | reverse complement strand
CGAGGATGCCCTCTGAGCCAGATCAGTCGATGTCCACGATTTTCTGGTGATTGTGCAGGTACAACTGTAGCAGCGAGCCCAGGAAGATCACCAGCGCCGCCAGCACGATGAGCCCCAGAGAAACATAGTCGTGGCCGAGGTAGTGTGCGGCAATGCCGGCAACACCTATCAGCACGGCGATCACGAGAGAGACGATTTTCACTGTTTTTACTTCAAGCTTCGAGAGATCCATAAACATCACGCCTGCAATATCCTGATGGCCAGATGCGCCGCATTGTCGCCGTTGTCAATCCCGACGCAAGCCACCGGCACGCCTTTGGGCATCTGCACGATGGACAATAGCGCGTCCAGCCCTCCCAGCTTGGCCGAGACCGGGACGCCGATCACAGGCTTTTTCGTACGGGCGGCCACGACCCCGGGGAGAGCGGCTGCCAGTCCGGCGATCGTGATGAAGACCTTCGCGTCGCTCCCGCGGACGTAGGCATCGAGCTCATCGGGGTTCCGGTGGGCCGACAGCACCTGAAGGTCGTACGAGACGTTGCTCTTCGCGAGCACGTCGATGGCTTTGTCGGCGATGGCCCGATCGGAGGCCGAGCCGAGGATGACAGCTACATCTACCATGAAATATCAGAAAATAGAAGGGAGGCGGCCATATATAATTTTTGGGTTACGGGCACGCCAGCCAAATCGATGGAAGGCAATCAGGATTTCGACTTGATGGCCTTAGCGCGCGATGGCTTTTTCCGCAGCACCTTGTCCTCGGTGCGCACGGTAGCGACGTTAGGCGCGTAATCCTTGAACTTAGCGTGAGACAACAGGACGTCAAGCGGGTGAGCGGACTTCAGCTCGCTGAGGAGCTTACGGAACGCTTCTTTATCCTTCGCCTTTAGCCTGACCAGCCTCTGGATATCTTCTGTCGTTAACATCGTCACCTCTCCAGTCCATTGTCCTGCCAGCTAGCAAAAGCAATATCTTGGCCATGTTACTTATACCTTTCTCTTCATTATGAAAAATTTTGAAAATTTCAGCCTGTTGCATATAAAAAATTTTAAGCAGACGGAGGCGGGAAATTAAAATGGCCATGTTGTTATAATCTTGTCATTATATTATAGTAAAATGTTAATCATGAGAAGTCAGGAACTGCGAAAGCAAGGGCCCGAGATCGACCCGCTAAAATTGTCCATGGACTGGAGCGTGGAAGACCTCGACAAGCCTCAGGTACTTGTCGACGACGTCTGGGGCGATGCGCTGCCCGGCAGCTACCACCTGCACGAGCTGTCGGACGCAGTTTCGAGAGGGGTGTATGCAGGCGGCGGTAAGCCTGCGCTGTTCCATGCCACGGACATGTGCGACGGCATCGCCCAGGGAACTCTCGGGATGAACTATTCGTTGCTCTCGCGGGAGATCATCTGCGACATGGTCGAGATTCACTGGCAGACACAGCCGATGGATGCCCTGGTGCTGCTGTCAAGCTGCGACAAGGGGGTTCCGGCGCACCTGAAGGCCATGGCCCGAATGGCCGAAGCGCCGGCCATACACATCCCCGGCGGCACGATGATGGAAGGGCCGGGGATGTTCACGCTGGAGCAGGTGGGCACGATCTACGCGCAACTGCGGCGTGGCCAGATTGCGGAGGACGAATACTGCTTCCTCCAGCGGAGCGCCTGTCCGACGGAGGGCTGCTGCTCGTTCATGGGCACGGCGAATACCATGCAGTCGCTCTCGGAGGCGCTGGGCATGACATTGCCGGGGGCGGCGTCCATGCCGGCGTTTACCAGCCCTATCCGGCAGAAAGCGGATGAAGCGGGGCACCGCGTCCTGAAGATGCTGGACGAGGGCATGAAGACGAAAGATATCCTGAATAGAGAGGCTTTCGAGAACGCCATCATGGTTCATGCGGCCATCGGCGGCTCTACGAACGCGCTACTGCACCTTCCGGCGGTAGCCCGCGAGATGGGACTCACCATCCGCCCGGAGCTGTGGGACGAGCTAAACCGCCGCATGCCGCTGCTGCTCAACGTCAGGCCAAGCGGATGCCACCCCGCGATCCTCTTCTGGTACGCGGGGGGAGTGCCGGGCATCATGGAAGAGATCAAGGACCATCTGCACCTCGACGCCGTCACCGTTACCGGACGGACAGTGGGCGAGAACCTGAAAGAGCTGAGACGACAGCATTTCCTGGAGCACGTACGCCGGCACCTCGAGAGCTATAATATTCCCGCCGATGACGTCATATACCTGGCGTCGAAACCTATGGGCCAGGGCACGCTGGCCGTCCTGCAGGGCAACCTTGCGCCAGGACATGCGATCATCAAGTACGCGGCGGTGCCGGAGGAGATGTACCATCACACCGGGCCCGCGATCGTCTTCGAGGACGAGATAAGCGCCCGGGATGCCATCCTTGACGGGAACATCATACCAGGGTCAGTGATCGTGATCAGGTACGTGGGCCCGCGGGGCTGTGGCATGCCTGAGATGTTCTACCCGACAGAGGCGCTGGCGTCCAGCGAAGAGCTGTGCACGACCACGGCGCTGATCACCGACGGCCGGTTCTCCGGCGCCTCGCGGGGACCGTGCGTCGGCTACATCTCGCCTGAGGCTATGACGGGAGGCCCCATCGCAGTCGTGCAGGATGACGACTATATCGAGATCGACATTCCCGGCCGCAGCCTGAACATCATCGGCTCCCGAGGCCGAGAGGAGGGCGCTGAAGTCATGGAGACGGTCATCAGGGAGCGGCTGGAGAAATGGTCGAAGCCGCCGCAGAAGTACGGAGGCGTCCTCGGGCTCTACACGTCGCTGGCCACCTCTGCCATGGAAGGGGGCTACATGGACGTCGGCAGATGCCCGGTTGACGAACAAAAGCCCGAAAAAAACAGAGGTCAAGGAAAACCTATGACCGCCCGATAGCATGGGTTTACGACTGGTAGCAAATCACAGAAAAACGCCGGTCCGATGGCCTTAACAAGAGGGCCCGGCGGTATGACTCAGAATGCCGACCTAACCTTTCTTCTGCTGGACGGAGAGGAAATTGAATGAGCGCAGCACCCCTGGCAGCGCCTGGATTTCGGCTATGGTTGCCTCGAGCTGTTTGATAGTCTCGGCCTCCACCTTTGCGAACAGCTCGAACGGTCCCATCATCGTATAGACCTCCACCACCCTGTCCATATTGACGAGGGAAGCGATCACTCGCTCCTCATCATTGAGATCGACTGACAGGCCTACAAAAGAGACATACATGAAGGATCACAGGCTCAGTATTTCGTTAATGTATAAGGGTAAAATAGATAAGGCTTCCTTAAGTAAATATTTTCCGCATAATATAAAATATTAACCCGGCGTTGTCTCTCGTTGTCTCATTGCGCGTTAAATTGTGCCACGCCTTAACTACTCCTGGCCGGTACATCCTCTTGAACCGTATGAGCGAATCGACTTGTGACGCGAAAGATGACATGCCCACGTCGCTCGATCCTCTGAGAAAGGTCGCCATTATCGTGCTGAATAACCGGGTGGTCGAAGCGGCCGTCATTGCGGCTATCTCCGTCGGTTTCATCGCGATCACCATCATCGACAGCGTCCTGGGCATCCGGGCCGAGCGCATGCTCATCGACAGCATCAGGGACGTTTCAAAGGGCAAGCTCAGCAGCTTGCGAAAAGCACAGATCAGACACGTCTTCAGGTGTCAGTTCGGCCTGAGCCGAATCAAGATCAGGCTGGCCGGTGGCTCGTACTGGCTGTCCATCCCGTGCATCGTAGAAGGGCGAAAGGATGGAAAAACCGTGAGATATATGGCCAAGATCATCAACGGCATGAGCGCCACCAAACACCGATACATGACGCAGCTGCGGAACATGGGAGTCCAGGCCTGCGCCGGAGACCTGATGTTCGAAGAATACGCGGATGCAAAAGACATGATCGACTTCGAGCGTCACTGCCTGGCCGTGATGAGAGACCAGTCCATCGCGGTGCCCGCGGTGATCGGCATGTACCGGCTCAACGAGGACGACTACATGATGGTAATCGAGTATATCGATGGCAAGCCACTATCCAAAGTCGACATCGGCGAAGAGCAAGTAGACCAGGTCTTCCGCGACATCAGGATCATGCATGAGCACGGGTTCGTGCACGGCGACATCAAGCTGGACAACTTCCTGGTATCCAATGGCAAGATCTTCGTCCTGGACTGCCTGAAAGTCGGCCATACCGGGTTAGAGTCAGCCGCATGTTTCGACACGATCTGTGCGATCTGCTCGATGTGCCAGAAAATGCCTGTTGAGACTGTCATGAAGATCGCGCGCAGGCACTTCTCTGCTGAAGAGCTCCAGAAGGCCGCCGGAATGTTAGACATTGCGCTGAAAAAAGTGGATATCATCCTGCCTGAGGAACGGGTGGAAGAGCTGCGCGATGCGCTTGGAATCGTGCCGGATCGCATGACGCTGGAAAATATTTTATAAAAATTAGCCGTCTAACGACTTCCCGTAGTTGCGACGTAAACGTTATCTGTCGTACGAGTGATCTCCGCCGTTACCCGTGACCCGACGGGTTTGTCTGTCAGCACGCCGATCACCCGGCCGCTGGCAACGGCCAGCATCTCGCCGTGCACCCGGCCGGGAGCGACGATGTCCAGCTTGAGCTGGTCGCCTTTCCGGAAGGCCTTTGGGAGCGATGGCGCGCGGTGGATGCCGAAGTCGGCCGGCCCGAGCTTCAGCTTGAGACCATACTGCTTTTCAAGATCGACAAGCTTTTCAAAGAAGTGATCAAACCGCATCGGCTTCGTTTTTACTTTCTTGCCGAACTGATAGCGCACGTAGTTCTGGATTCCGAACGCCGGGGAACGCCGGCCTGCACCGATGGACAGGCCCCATTCGATGATCTTCGAGATCTCGTCATCGTTAAAGCCGGGCACCCAGACAGGGGCCAGTAGCACGTCGATGTCGTTTTCCAGCAGCTTTACTGCAACGTTTTTCACGTGCTCGACGTCATACTTCTTTGTGCCCGCGAGGATTTGCGCGGTGTGCTGATCTAAGGATGAAATGGATAAATTGATCCGGTCGATGAGCCCGGCCATTGCCTTGATTTTTTCTTCGTCAAGCACCATGCCGTTGCTTTGTGCCGAGATGATTTTGACTTTCGGCACCTTGCGCAGCTTCTGCAGCAGCTCGACCATGTACGGGTAGATGAACGGCTCGCCCTGCCCGTCAATATGGGCCTCTACGCCATTGCCTTTCAGTGCGGCAAGTTTCGCGAACTCATCCACGAGGTAGTCGGTATCCACGATGAAGTCAGTTCTGCGCGTCTGCGTGTGCCCTTCGTCCACGCTGCAGAAGATGCAGTTCAGGTTGCAGCCCGAGACGGGTCGGACTTGGATCAGGTTGGTGCCCCGGTCGATCAGCCCGAAGGCTGTATGGCCAATCAGCGGAATGCCGGACTCCCTTGTAACGTAAACGAGTTCCCGGCGGGTGTAATGGTTGCGGAGTATTTTAGGCTCCTGCATGGAGACGATCTCTTCGTCGCTATACCGCTTGCTGAGCTTGGAGTAAAACTGATGAGGCACCCTCACCTCGATGGTGTCGTGCATCACGAACACGCGGTCGTTGCCTTCGTCGTAGACGTCGGAAAAGATCATCGCTACCAATGTCTGTTTCTATGTAAAATATGTTTTGTAGTCCTGGACAGGCCTGCAGGTATGGCGGCCGCTTACATGAGAGCCCTACGGCTACAACAAGAGAGCCCGAGGCTCGGTCACACGCGCGTGCGCACGTCTGCCATGGGCATGCGTCGATATTGTGGATTCAGTATGCGACGGTCGTACCGTTAACGTGTCCTTTGAACACGACCTCCGGATAAACCTGTTCTCCGTCGAGTAGCGGCGAGTCAACCCCGTTCAGGTATTTATCGAAGAACGCCAGCAGGTATGCATCGATGATCCTGGTAGCGTACCGGCCGTCGATCTTCCCGATGTCGATCGGGATGCCCAGGGGGCCGAAATCCATAAAATTCTCGTGCTCCGTCCCGTTAATCCCTACATAATACGCAGTGGACGGATTCGCATATACCATGTACTCGGAGTCGTCCCAGATCGCTTTCATCTCCTGGAACTGCGCAGGCGTCAGCAGCCGCTGGTTGACGGCATCGTAGGACCGGTTGTAGCCGATCCTGGACCCTCGCTCCAGCAGCATCGTGGGTTTGGTAATGTTCGTGTCGTGGTATAG
>JAEZKS010000149.1 GCA_023436075.1 Methanobacteriota archaeon | reverse complement strand
AGGTCGCCCTGGCCGGAATTGCGGAGGAAGAACAGGCTCTCCCCGGAGAATAATCCTTTCAGGCCCTGGAATTTCGTGTCGATGCCGAGCTGAGGCGTGGATGCCAGGTACGAGCCACCCTGCACGAACCACTCGCCGTTGATCGGGATCTGTTCGATGTCACCCATGTAGGACGGGCCGAAAGTGACCACTCCCCGGCCTTCCCGACACATATATGTGTTCTGGAAAAATGACTCTCCGCCGAGCACCGAGCGCTTCAGCGAGGACAGGATGCCGCCCCGGGCGCTCGTCTGAATGTCTATCTGGGGCGTCATGGTGACCATGGCGCCTCCCTCAGCACAGATCGACTCTCCCTGCTGCAGCTCGACCTCCAGCAGCGAGTAAACAGGCCGGTAAAGGATGTTGTACTTCATGGTAATCCACGATCATATTTGCGCGAGCGCACAAATATTCATCGCTTTCTTACGCGCCGGACCATGGCCGCGAGAGCGATCACGAGGACTGCCAGCGTACCGCCAAGAATGACCAGATCACTGTTGTTCGAGGTCGGACCCTCTGCTGCAGGGCCCCGTGGAACCGTATCTGCGACCATGAACAGTCCTGTGCCAGGAGCCATCGCCTGGTATGTCAGAATACCTTCCGGTGACTTCACGGAGGAGAATCGCAGGCGTGACAGCTCATCGTTATCAAAACGGTAAAAAGTGACGTTGCTATCGTCATATTGACCCGGCAGGCTCTCACCTGTCTCGATGGTGATGATGACGAATCCGACAACGTTACCTGTTGTCGGGGATATGGCAGAAACTTCCACGGACTGCGATGTGGCGACGGAAGACAGCCCAGAGGCTTCGAGATCGGCAGAAACTGCCGCTGTCATCGAGGCATTGTCGGCAAAGGTTACTCTGTACGTTGCTCTTTCCGGAAGGTCCGATAGGGAGATGATCGCGCTGACGCTGAAGTTCTCGCCATTACGGATAGTCGTTATTTTCCTGCTCTCCAGCTCAAGGCCGGTGACCATGCCCGAATAGCCGTAGCTGTTCGCAGTCAGGTTATCAGTGGCCACGATTAGATCGCCAGTCTTCTCGCCGGCCGAGTAGACCGGCAGTATTATCGTGTTATTGCGGAAGACAATGCCGCTCTCGTAATCATCCAGCGAGAGGAGCCGGCTCCCGTTGCGTGCGGACGTCGATACCTGGACGTACACCTCATGATCGACCCGGATGAGGTCGATCTTCCCGGGGCCGGGACTGAATTCGCCAGAGGCGTTATCCGTTGCTTTCGCCACGCTGGAAAGCTGGTAAGACGAAACGAATGGCAGGTCTACGGACGGCCCTGACGCAATGGCCGACGATGCGGCCATCGAGAGGAGCAGGAACGCTGCCAGTATAATATAATATCTAGCCAATAATATTTACTCAGGCGGCAAATAGATAAGACTATTCCGTTATGGGGACGGTGGGCGGCCTCGCGCGCGTGTCACGAGACAGAGCAGAGATGAGCGATGGATTTTCAGGGGCTTGGCTGCTATACATGGCCTTGTTTATGGCTCCCTTAGCGAGAAGAATGTATGACGCTTAGCCTGAAGAAGGATAAAAGCCGTTGAAAAAGAAATCATGGCCGCGGCAGGCGCCACGGCCGTCGAATTTCGGGATTTTACATTCCCATGTCCATTTCGCCCATGCCGCCAGGGCCCATGCCACCTGGCATGCCGCCCCTGCCGCCGCTGAGCTTGC
This sequence comes from Methanobacteriota archaeon, assembly GCA_023436075.1. Classification (GTDB taxonomy): domain Archaea; phylum Halobacteriota; class Methanocellia; order Methanocellales; family Methanocellaceae; genus Methanocella_A. The sequence goes on along the minus strand of JAEZKS010000149.1, from coordinate 883 downwards.
TGGCTGCGATGACATCGTCGATCCTGAGGATCATGACGGCTGCCTCGCTAGCACCGCTGACCGCCTGGGTCTTGACGCGGAGAGGCTCGACGACCTTCTCCTTCTTCATATCCACGGCGTCGCCGGTGAACACGTTGATGCCCGCGGTCTTCATGGCGTTCTTGCCCTCGTGCTTGCTGCGCAGGTTGACGAGGGTGTCGATCGGGTCCAGGCCCGCGTTCTCGGCGAGGGTCCTCGGGATGACCTCCATGGCCTCCGCGAACGCCTCGATGGCGAGCTGTTCCCTGCCGCCGACGGTGGCCGCGAAGTCCTTGAGCCGCAGCGCGAGCTCGACCTCGCAGGCGCCTCCGCCCACGACGTACTTCTTGTCCTCGACGACTACGCCCACGACGCGGAGTGCATCGTGTACGGCGCGGTCAAGCTCGTCGACCACGTGCTCGGTGCCGCCGCGGAGGATCATGCTGACTGCCTTCGGGTCCTTGCACTTCTCGACGAAGATCATGTTCTCGTCGCCGATCTTGCGCTCTTCCACGAGGCCGGCGGAGCCGAGGTCTTCCTTCGAGAGCTCATCAACGCTGGTGCTCACGCGAGCGCCGGTCGACTTTGCCAGCTTCTTGAGGTCGGATTCCTTGACCCTGCGGGCCGCCATGATGCCGGCCTTAGCCAGGTAGTGCTGCACGAGGTCGTCCACGCCCTTCTGGCAGAAGACCACGTTGGCGCCGGTCTTCTGGATCTTGTCGACCATGGTCTTGAGCATCTTCTCTTCCTGGTCCAGGAACTTCTGGAGCTGGTCGGGGCTGGTGATCTCGATCTTGGCGTCGATCTCGGTCTTCTCGATCTCCAGCGGAGTGTCGAGCAGCGCGATCTTCGCGTTCTTCACGGT
>JAEZKS010000113.1 GCA_023436075.1 Methanobacteriota archaeon | reverse complement strand
ACCGAAGCCAAGGCCAAGGCCAAAGCCAAAGCCCCTGCCAAAGCCGAAGCCGCCGAACCACGCGGTCGCGGGCAGCGTCATCATGGCTGCAGTAACCGTCGCTGCACCTGCCGCTAAAAGTTTCTTTAACATGCTTTTGCCATTCCTCCTACATGGTGTAGTTGGTTTAACAGGTTGTTGAACCTTGGCAATGATATTAGCAAAAATGAGCTAATTAACAGCTATAATCGTAATTAAGACAAATTATTGATTGTTTTTCTAAAATAAACTTATATATTCTCTCCTTTTCTACTATATGTCAGGTATTCGCCTTGAATTATCCTGGTAATGGCATCCTCCCGTGTAATCTAGGCTTGTACGCATCTCTATGCCGTGGTGGTGCTCTCCCTGCAAAATAACCGATCCATGCGGAAGCTGAACGAATAAAGGCATTTAAAAAAATAATCAATGATTTCTTCCGGGTTCAGAAGAAGCCACTGAACATGCTGCTAAACATCGCATTGAACGCGAGCGAGCTGCTGAACGAGGCGTTGAAGAATGGGAACCCGAATCCGAATCCACCGAACGGGAACCCGAACCTGCCAAATCCGCCAAATCCGCCAAATCCGCCAAACCATGCTGTGGTCTGGAGTGTCATCAGTGTCGCCGCGACTGCTGCCGTGAATGCTGCAGCGCCAATCGCCCTGATTTTCTTAAACATGCTTTGCCATACCTCCTTCATTGAATAAATTAAAGAATATGCTGTTTAAGATTGTTAGCGATTCGAGCAAAATATGCTAAAAAATAGCATGAAATTATTAATGGGCTTTTAATTGTGGTTATTTATCAAAAATAAACTGAAATATTGCCTATTGTGTCATTTTTTACTCGTTTTACGTATCGTACTGTCTGGTTGGAAATTAATGACCTTGTCACAGCCGTGCTCTCGCCCGTTTCCGGCCTGCGGGGGCCAGCCAGCCGTAAAAACCGGGCCCAAAGCAACCTTTTTATAGTCAGAGCGAGTATCTCCTTCCGGCTTACAGTGCCCGATTTATCACGCTGATACCCGACCAGGGCAGGGGTTTGTTTCATGAAAGAGCTGGCAAAAAGGTACGATCCGAAAGAAATTGAGCCGAGGATTCAGAAGTTCTGGGAAGACGAGAAGGTTTTCAAGTTCGATCCGGACAGCAAGGCGCCGGTGTACTCTATTGACACACCTCCTCCGACGCTGTCGGGCTATATCCATATGGGCCATGTGTTCTCGTACTCCCAGGCGGAATTCGTCGCCAGGTACCAGCGCATGAACGGCTGTAACGTGTTCTACCCGATGGGCTTCGACGACAACGGCCTTCCTACAGAACGATATGTCGAGAAGAAGTATAAGGTAAACATCAAGGACATCGGCCGGGAAGAGTTCGTGAAGCTCTGCCTGAAGGAGACCGAGATCGGCGGCAAAAACTATCGGAACATCTGGACGACCATGGGCATCTCCGTGGACTGGGGCCTGCTGTATTCTACGATCAATAAGCGCTGCCAGCGTGTCTCTCAGCGGTCGTTCATCGACATCTTTAACATGGGGCGCATGGAACGTCGCAATGAGCCTGCCATATGGTGCCCGCTCTGTCAGACTTCGCTGGCTCAGGCAGACGTCGAGGACTCAGACGAGAAGCACTCGTTCCTGAACACGATAACGTTCCGGGCGGCTGATGACGGCGCTGAGCTGCTGATCGCCACTTCCCGGCCGGAGCTGATACCATCGTGCGTCGGCTTGATCGTGAACCCTGATGACGAGCGCTACAGGGCACTGGTCGGCCGGAAGGGCGTGACGCCTCTGTTCGGCGTCGAAGTCCCCATCGTCGCCGACCGGCGCGTTGACCCGGCCTTCGGCACGGGCATCGTGATGGTATGCACCTTCGGCGACAAGACCGACATCGACTGGTGGCGCGACTACGGCCTGCAGTTGAAAATATCAATCAACCCCGACGGCACGATGAACGCGAACGCCGGCAAGTATTGCGGCATGACGCTCGCCGAGGCGAGGAAACAGATCACTGTCGATCTCAAAGACGCCGGGCTCCTCATCGAGCAGAAGCCGATCACCCACGTCATGAACGTGCACGAGCGCTGCGGGACGCCTGTCGAATATTACGTGACCTCGCAGTGGTTCATCAAGATACTGGACATCAAGGACGAGCTGCTCGCGCAGGGCGAGAAGCTCCAGTGGTATCCGGAACACATGAAAGCCAGGTACGTCAACTGGGTCAATGGCCTCAAGTGGGACTGGTGCATCTCACGGCAGCGGTACTTCGGCGTGCCTTTCCCGGTCTGGTATTGTAAACAGTGCGGTCAGGCCGTCGTCGCGGACGAGTCTCAACTCCCGGTCGACCCGTTGGTCACGCAGCCGCTCAAGCCCTGTCCGAAGTGCGGCGGGACGTCCTTCGAGCCCGAGCGTGACGTCATGGACACCTGGAACACTTCGTCGGTGACGCCGCTGATCAACTCTGAATGGGGCGAGACTGACTCGCGGATCGATAAGATCTACCCGATGAGCCTGCGTCCCCAGGCCCATGATATCATCCGCACCTGGCTGTTCTACACGGTCATCAAGAGCTACCTGCACACGGAAACGCTGCCATGGGGCAACGTGATGATCTCCGGTCATGGGCTTGACCCGAACGGCAAGGCGATGCATAAGTCCAAGGGCAACGTGATCGAGCCGCTGCCGATCGTTACGAAGTACAGCGCCGATGCGCTACGGTGGTGGGCCGCGTCGGCGAAGCTGGGCGAGGACATGCCGTTCAAGGAAAAGGAGATCGTCTATGGCCAGAAATTCATCAACAAGCTCTGGAACGCGTCTCGTTTCGTCACGATGCACATCAAAGACTACAAGCCCGGAAATACGCCGCAGCTTGAGATTGTAGATCGCTGGATACTGACCAGGCTGAACGCCGTAATCCGCGAGAGCACGGCCAGCTTCGAGAACTACGAGTACAGCAAGGCTAAGTCCGCAGTCGAGCAGTTCTTCTGGGGCGACTTCTGCGACAACTACCTGGAGATCGTGAAAGACCGCCTGTACAGCAAGGACGATGCCCGAAAAGCCAGTCGCGATGCGGCACTGTACACGCTATACACTGTCCTGCTCGACTCGCTCAAGATGCTCGGGCCGTTCACGCCCCACGTGACAGAAGAGGTATATCAGTGCCTGTTCCGGGATACGGAGGCGAGCATCAGCCTCGCGGTCTCACAATGGCCTGAGCAGGACTCTTCGTGGGAAGACCCGGATGCGCTGAAAATGGGAGACATTGCCGTGCAGGTCATCTCACTGCTACGCCAGTTCAAGAACGCACAGAGCATGGCACAGAACGTCCCGCTGGCCGGCGTGACCATCGATACGTCGGCCAACATCGCCCCGGTCGAGCAGGCGCTGAAAGACACGATGAAGATCGGGCGCATCGACTATGGCCCCGTCGCGAGCCCTGACGCGGAGTCGACTGTCAACGGCTCGACAGTGAAGCTGAAGATCGAGAAGTAGGTACACTAAGAGCACTATGGGCACAGCGTACATTATGTACCGTTTCAGCAGCCTTAACCGGACTATGTGTGCCCGTAGTGCCCGTTGTGTACATTGTGCCCATTGTGTCACGGATGATCTCCGATCGGCGCTCTGCCCGGCTCAGCAGCTCTCCTCGAGATCCAGTCGAACACCCAGCCTAGCACTGCGCCCCAGATGATCGAAGAGATCAGCGAGCTGACGATGCTGGCGGCAGTGATCTCTGCGGGTTCTCCTTCGCCTGTTCCTATGATGAGGGGTATCAAGAGTCCGAAGATGGCCCAGACGACAAGCATGAATGCGATTCCCTTAGGGATCGCGCCTGCTGCCGGTATGTTTTCGTATATTGCCCCATAGATGGCGCCGATGATCATGCCCACGAGCGCCAGGAGCAACACCATTCTGATTATCGTCGGGATCTCGAACGCAGTCCCTGCGACGGCGGGCAGCAACCCCCCCAAAACCGATCTGATATCAGCGTACCGTGTCAGTGCACCCAGTCCGATCAGCGCCAGCAGGAGAGATAATATGCTGATGATTATGCCCGTGATAACTCCAGCTATCGCGCCATCGCCGATGTCTCTTGCTGCCATGATGTACCTCCTGTAATATCAATTGCAATTGATGTAATCGCAATTGCCCCTTTCGCGAGACAGCTTCATAGCTAAAACGGAGGCTTCTGTGTATCCTCCGTGTCCTATTTGTTACGGGCGAACGATCGGTGCTCTGCCCGGCGCGGCAGCTCTCCTCGAGACCCAGTTGAACACCCAGCCTAGCAGTGCGCCCCAGATAATCGAGGCGATCAGCGAGCTGACGATGCTGGCTGCAGTAAGGCCCGCAGAGACTCCTGCGCCCATCCCTACGATGAGGGGGATCAGGAGCCCGAAGATGGCCCAGACGACAAGCATGAATGCGATTCCCTTAGGGATCGCGCCTGCTGCCGGTATGTTTTCGTATATTGCCCCATAGATGGCGCCGAGGACCAGGCCTACGATCGCCAGAAGCAACAGCATGCTGATTAAAGTCGAGATCGCGAATGCGGCTCCGCCGGCGGCGGGCAGCAGCCCTCCGAAAACCGACCTGATATCGATGTACTGTGTCAGTGCACCCAGTCCGATCAGCGCCAGCAGAATGGCTAATAAGCCTATGATTATGCCCGTGATGACTCCAGCTATCGCGCCATCGCCAATGTCTCTTGCTGCCATGATGTACCTCCTGTAATATCAATTGCTCATTTTCGCCAATTAATTGCTCCTTTTATCAAGTTAGCCAAATAACTAACCGATTTCGTTATTTTGTGGCTAAAAAATCTCTATTTTTCCATTTCATATTACTTGTCCGTATTTTTAACACGTTTACGCCTGTGTTGCCGGATAAAAAAACAGCCATAAATGTGGCGAGGAAACGATGGAGATGACGGACGCCATGAGACCGGCTATATAGCCACAACAATTGCTCTTCGCATCCTCTCTGCCATCCGTGTTCTCTCTGTTATGGCCGGACGATCGACGCTCTGCCGGGAGCGGCCGCCTTTCTGGAAACCCACACAAATGCCAGGCCCAGTAGTGTACCCCAGATGACTGAGGCGATCAGCGAGCTGACGATGCTGGCCGCAGTGATTTCAGGGGGTGCCCCTGCACCTGTTCCTACGATGAGGGGGATCAGGAGCCCGAAGATGGCCCAGACGACAAGCATGAATGCGATTCCTTTGCCGATCGCGCCTGCTGCCGGTATGTCCTCGTATATTGCCCCATAGATGGCGCCGAGGACCAGGCCAACGATGGCCAGGAAGAGCAACAGCGTGATTATGGCTGTCAGCGAAGCTGCTATGCTTCCTGCCATGGGCAGCAGCCCGCCGAAGACGGCGTCGATGTTCACGTACGATATCAGGGAAGACAGCCCGATCAGTGCAAGCATGGTCATGATGATGCCGATGATTGTGCCAGTGATAATGCCGGCTATCGCGCCATCGCCAATGTCGCTTGCTGCCATGATGTTAAAATGTCTTTTTACCATCTCTTATCGCTTTTCCACATTTATAACATCTTTGCGGCTGCATTGGCGGGCAAAACACAATCGGACAGGTGCCTGACAGATGCGGCGACTGCCATTACAGCGTTAGCTGGTTGCGAGCGGTTAAAGAAAAATGAAATTGGCTGGCGTCACTTGCGGCGGCTGACGACCGCTAGCGCGCCGATCAGGCCGATCGCTGCCAGCACGGCCGCGAAGCCGGGCGTAGGCTTTGGCGTTGCCGTGGGCGTGCTCGACGGCGTGCCGAGGGTTAGATTATTCGGCGGCACGTATCCCTTTGGCGGATAATAATTGATGTCTACGTTATCCGTGTCGCCATTGACCATGATCAGGTAGACGCGCTCGCCCATGTCCGGGTACTGGGCAAGTCTCAGGTAACTATAGTTAGTGGCGTCGATGACTTCGGACGGCGAGAGGAATATCCGGTATATGCCGTTCTGGGGCACATGGACGCTGTAGGTGCCATCGGATTTGGGGCTCGTGACGTTGACGAAGTTAGTGTTGGTGTTCATCGCGTAGATCGTCAGACTGGTGGCGTCGACCGTCTGGTTGAGATCCATCGTCAGAGTCGTGTTTGCCGGAAAGGCGACCTTGCCGCTGATTGTTCCGCCGGCGGCCATGGCTGCCGGGATGAGTATGAGAATAAATGCAGTCAGCACTATCGGGGGCGCTATTTTCCTGATTGTCATTTCATCACCCTACCTGTTTTTGGCTTCGGACTTATATTTTATTAATAAGTAAATAGGTTTTTCGGTATGTGGATAGTCGCTGCCAGTTCCCGGACTGGCGAGCAAACGTTTTAATATCCTGCGCAGATAGTGCATGCGATGAATGATCAGACCCGGCAGTTCCTCCGCGATCGGTTCAGGGAATACTACGCTGAGCGACGCGTTTCTGCCCCGCCAGAACTGATCAGCCGCGAGTGGGGTTTCATCTTCTACGACGAGACGCCAGGCGTGGCCATGCGCCGTCACAAGGCGTTCAACAGCGAGGGTGAGCTGAATGATTATCTCGCGAGCATGGCGCCGGCGCACGCCTACCACTCGGCCGCGTACTACCAGTACCCGCAGGCCCCGACCATGCTGGAGAAGAAATGGCTCGGTGCCGACCTCATCTTCGACCTGGATGCTGATCACCTGCCCGGAGTCAAGGACATGTCCTATTCGGAGATGCTGGCCAACGTGAAGAAGGAGATCATCCGGCTGATAGACGAGTTCCTGGTCGACGACCTCGGGTTCCGGGAGCAGGACATGGACATCGTGTTCTCGGGAGGCAGGGGGTACCACGTGCACGTGCGTGATGAGCGGGTGAGAACGCTGAAGAGCCCGGAGCGCCGGGAAATTGTCGACTACCTGCTGGGCACCGGGCTGGACATCGACCACATGTTCGTCCGGGCGACGGCCATCGTCGAGGGGCAGAAAGGCGCAAAGACGACGGGCATCTGGCGCATCCGGGGTTTCGATGACGGTACTGGATACGGGTGGAACCGGCGGGTGGCAAGGTTCATCGCGGACAAGCTGGGCCGGATCGGCGCGCTTCCCGACCGGGAGGCGAAAGATTACCTGAAACAGTTCGGCCTGGAGTCGAAACAGGCCACGCCGCTGCTGAAAAAGATACGCGATCCGGCCGTGCTGCAGGGTATACGAGAAAAAGGGCTGCTGGAGCTGTCGGGCAACCTTGAGCCCTTCCTGAAGGGCATGCTTGGCGGTACCATCGAGGAGTTCAAGGTCGACCTGGCTGGCAAGACTGACGAGCCGGTCACGGCAGACGTCAAGCGTCTCATCCGCCTTCCCGGATCCGTCCACGGCGGCTCATCGTTCCGTGTCGTCCCTCTTGACAGGATAGAACTCGAAAACTTTAACCCCCTTGAAGACGCCATTATCTTTAGCGACTCGCCCGTGAGGGTGCTGGTCACCAGGCCGATGGAGGCCGAGGTGAAGGGCAAGCTGTACCGCGTCTCAGAGGGCGTGGGGAGGCTCCCCGAGAACGTGGCGATGTTCCTGATGTGCCGGGGGTGCGCGGAATATGAACCTTGAAGACCTGGCTAACAAGCTGGTGCTGGAGCGGGAGAGCGACCGCCTTCAGCCGCTGGACGACGGGTTCTATGACCAGGCGGCGGCGTACGTAAAGGCCCTCGACCAGTCGCGTCAGGAGGCTGCGGACTACAAGGAGGCCGGCATGATCGATGACGAGATCAAGAACGCGCGCATCCTCATCGAGGGCGTGTTCGACCGGCGCATGAGCAAGATCATCCAGTACGCGGCCATCTACGCTGCAGGCACCCGGCTCAGCGTGGAGGGCATGACACGGGCTGAGAAAGCCGTGTTCGACGGGCTGGTTGCCGCCCTCGAGCGTGGTCGCAACGAGATTCTCGAGCCGGCGCTCGAAGTGTCCCCGCGCGGCGGCCTTGCGAAAAATATATTAGGCGGGATAACCTCAAAGGAACAGCCTATTGAAAATACCGCGGCTTCGGGCGGGACTGCGGTCGCAGATCCCGAAGTCATGCTGGTGAAAGTGCTGAAGGACATCCCGCGGTTCGTCGGCGTCGACGGGCGACATTACCAGTTATCCGGCAACGACGTGGTCGTGCTGCCGAAGGCGAATGCACTGGTGCTATGCAATAAAAACGTAGCGATTCCACTACAAAACCCCTAACTAAACGGGTAAAGGGTTTAAAATCAGGTGAATATCATGAAGATGCCAAAGAAGTTCAGGACCTATTGCCCCTTCTGCAAGACCCATCAGGAGCATGAAGTGGAGAGGGTCAAGAAAGGAAGGGCTTCGACCCTGACCAGGATCGAGCGGCAGAAGAGGAGGTCCTTCGGGATCGGAAACCGGGGCAAGTTCTCCAAGGTGCCGGGCGGCGACAAGCCGACCAAGCGCGTCAATCTCCGATACCGCTGCCTGAAGTGCAAGAAGGCCCACCAGAGGCCGTGTTTCAAGGCACAGAAATTCGATCTCGTGGAGGAATAAGACAATGGACGCTCCTAAGACTAAGTTCCTGAAAGTGAAGTGCAAGGACTGCGAGAACGAGCAGATCATTTTCGGCAGCGCCACCTCCCGGGTGGACTGCGCGGTGTGCGGCAGCACGCTCGCAGAGCCCCGTGGCGGCAAAGCCCTGATCAAGTCTCCGATTCTCGAAGTGCTGGAATGAGCATCGAGGTATCTGACACATGGTAAAAGGATGGCCCAACCAGGGCGAACTGGTCGTCTGCACCGTGACGAAAGTCGTCGACTTCGGCGCCTTCGTCGCGCTGGATGAATACGACAACAAAGAAGGCCTGATCCACATCTCCGAGGTCGCCTCGGGGTGGGTCAAGTACATCCGGGACCACGTTCGTGAGGGCCAGAAGATCGTCTGCAAAGTGCTGGACGTCAACCCCAAGCGCGGTCACATCGACCTCTCTTTTAAGGATGTGAACGAGCACCAGCGCCGGGAAACCATCCAGCTCTGGAAGAACGACCAGAAGGCGCAGAAGTGGCTGCAGTTCGCCGCCGAGATGATCAAGCTGCCATCGAATGACGTCGAGGCGCTCGAAGACACCATCCGGGACGAATACGGCAACCTCTACGCGATCTTCGAAGAGGCCGTCGCAGGCGAAGGCGTCCCCGGCATGGTCAAGTCCGGCATCCCGCAGAACGTGGCCGAGGCGATCAACCAGATCGCTCACGAGAACGTCAAAGTCCCGTCGGTGGACATTGCGGGCTACGTGGACCTGCTGTGTCCGGCGCCCAACGGAGTGGAGATACTCAAGAAAGCGCTCAAGGCTGCCCAGGGCGTGGACGGCGGGGACGGCGTCACCGTCGACATCACCTATGTCGGCGCGCCGAGGTACCGCCTCAGGGTGGTCGCCCCGGACTATAAGAAGGCCGAGAATGTGCTTAAAAAGGTAGCCACCACGGCCATCGACTTTGTAAAGAAGCACGATGGCGAGGGCGAGTTCCACCGGCACATGGAAGAGGCCAAATCGTTTTCATCATGAAGACCAAGATGAAAAAGTGCGAGCGGTGCGGGACATACACGCTCAAAGACACGTGTCCCTGCGGCGGTAAGCCCGTCAACCCCGTGCCCGCTCGATATTCGCCCATCGACCGCTATGGCAAATACCGGCGACAGAGCGAGCAGTTTCAGGTGTGATTTTTCATGATAGAGACCACTGTCGTCGAGTACCGGGAAGTAACCACAGAGAACCCGATCATGATCGTAGGCCTGCCGGGCATAGGGCTGATCGGCAAGCTCGTGGCGGACCATCTCATCATCGAGTTGAAGGCCGAGAAGATCATGGAAATTTTTTCCCCGCATTTCCCGCCTCAGGTCAACGTGAGCGCCGACGGGACCACCCGGCTGGTCAGCAACGAGTTGTACCTGGTCAAGGGCGCGGGCGACGGCGAGACGAAGCACGACCTGCTTATCCTGGTGGGCGATCACCAGAGCGTGACCAATGACGGCCACTACGAGCTGGCCGGCATCTACCTCGACCTCGCCGAGCGGTTCAAGGTGCAGCGGATATACACGCTGGGCGGCTACGGCACCGGCAAGATGATCGAGACGCCCCAGGTGCTGTACGCGACCAACAAAGCGGTCATCGTCGAGGAGGTCAAGTCTTACGGTTCCTCGTTCAGCGAGGGCGAGCTTTCCGGTGGTATCGTAGGCGCGTCGGGCCTGATCCTCGGGCTGGGCGAGCTACGCGGACTGGAAGCGGTCTGCTTCATGGGCGAGACGTCCGGCTATCTAGTCGACCCCAAGAGCGCACAGGCAGTACTGGGCGTGCTCTCGAAGGCACTGAGCATTACGGTCGACACTTCTGAACTGGAAGCGCGGGCGCAGGAAATCGAGAAGATCATCACCAAGATCAAAGAGATGGAACAGACACCGGTTTCCAAGGAATTTTCTCCCGAAGACCGGTATATCGGTTGAGCTGCCTGCGGAATGACCCTGGCCGGGCATTCCATGAGGAAAACCTGGCTTTTTTTCGCGTGCGCGTGAGGCCGCGCCCGGCTCATAGATATGGCAATTAATAAGTCTGTATTGCAAATGAAAATCGCTTAATGTTGCAGGAAATCTTAAGACCTCCATCATTCAATAACCTTCCTTCGTATTGCCAGACTGGCAACATCGGACTGCGTAAACGAGATAATGGGGGTGACCTGCAATGTGTGACACCTGTGGCTGTGGCAAGAAGCCTAAGTAACGCCCGCGATAGACAACAGTAGGGCAGGTATAGCTCTGGAAAAGTTTCGTTTTTACATTGACTATCTGAAAAATAGGCTCGTGGCATCGATTTATGCCACGGTGTTATTATTCGATGGTCTCGAACTGCGACTGCTTGATCTCACGCCGCCGCTTCTCCAGGTACCCGTACACGGCTCCATGGGGCGCACCGTCGATGAGCATATCAATGGCAGTCCTGATCGACGTGATCTGGTCGCCGTCTCCGATGACGCTGATGGTCTTCCCGTAGACCGATATTTTCGCGCCGGTCATCGACTCCATGATCTCCCTGGTCTTGCCCGCTTTGCCAATGATACGGCCCTTGATGCGGGTCAGGTCTGACGGTGAGTCGCCGATCTTAGACAGGTCGATCAGGTCCAGGATCAGGTCCTCGTTGTCCATGAGCCTCAGAGCCTTCTCCGGGCTGAAACCCCTGGCAATAGCCTTGATCACTTCGCTGGCCCGCAGCGCCTTCACGGCCTCCTCGCCATCGATGGTGACCGTGCCGCTCTCGCTGTCCACGTCGATGGTCGCGCCGGACTTCTTCTCGAGCGTTTCCTTGACCTTGCCCTCCACGCCGATGATAACGCCTATGCGGTCCTGTGGGACCTTGATGTGTTCTAACATGATGATCAACTTTCTGGTTTTTTGGTGATTTCCGCCAGCAGGCTTTCCTCGTCACATTCCACGCCGAGCTTTCCGAAGTATCGCACGACGTTTTTCACGTCGCGCCGCAGGAACTCCCGGGACATCGGATGGTCAAGCATGACAGATTGTCCCATGTCTATTATTATCGGCTCATTTTCATAAAGGAGTATGTTGAACTCGCTCAGGTCCGAATGCACGAGCCTTGCTTTCTGGTACAGTGCAACCATATAACTGACGACCGTACGATATATACGTTCCGGCTCGTCGAGCGCCACGTCCCGCAGCCTCGGCGCCGGGATGCCGTCGCGTCCGATGAACTCCATGATCAGTATGTTGCGGTCGGCATCGTAGGGGGCCGGCACTCGCACGCCCGCTTCTGCCGCCCGTTGTAGATTACGAAATTCTTTTTGTGTCCAGGCGAACACGATGCCTTTCTGGGTGTGGCGGATGTTCGCGAACCGCGGGTCGCCGAGCATGTAGTCTTCCATCTTCCGGAAGTCGCTCGTCGAGATCCGGTAGATCTTGATGGCCAGCTCTTTCCCGTCCTTCCCGATGGCATGGAAGACGTTGCCTTCTTTGCCTGTCGACACGACGCCGCCCATCTTCTCGATGACGCCCTTGCTCGCGAAGCTGTACAGCGCCTTATACGTGGCCTCGTCGAACACCTCTCCCCTGACCTTCAGTGCCTCGGAGTCCTTGATCTTCGTGCGGTAGGCGTCGATCTTCTCATCGATCCGCTTCTCTTTTTTGCCCGGACGTTCCATTCAGACCTCTTTCAACAGCTCTTTCACGCAGAGCCGCACGCTCTCTTCGGAGTTATGTGCTGGTTTCCATCCCAGGTTTTTCAGCTTCTCCACGGACAGCGTCATGAACGGGACATCGCCCTTCCACCCGCGGTCGCCGCCAGTGTACTCGAATGAGACGCCATTCAGTCCCATCTCTTCCGTCACGACGCGGGCGATGCCTTTGAC
>JAEZKS010000098.1 GCA_023436075.1 Methanobacteriota archaeon | reverse complement strand
GCCATGACGTATTTCGGGTTGGAAGGATCGCCGGTCGTACGGACAGCAGCCGGCTGTTCTCCGACCCCGTCGCGATATGAGACAATCGACAGAGAGAAATCCGCAGGTATCTCTATGAGCAGGTCTGCGGTCTTATCGATCAGACGGCTCTTTGCCCCGGATATGTCTGTCTCCTCCCGCACGTCGAGAATGCCGCTACCATCGGGGTAGCTGACGTTCATCATGGCAGCGATGAGCTCATCGCCTGCGTTGAAGGTGAGGTTCCCATCAGCGACACCTGTGTCGTTGTTCATGACGAGGAGTACAAAGGTCTGTGGCGCGCCAGTCATGTAGAAGTACATCAGGATAACGAAGAACGGGGCAAAGAGCAGCGTCATACCGAGGATCTTCCAGTCCCGCACGTTCTCGACGACTGTCTTCCTGAACAGGGCAATGAACCTCATTCCCGCAGCCCCCTCCCGGTCAGCAGTATGAAGACATCTTCCAGCGATTTCTTGCGGAGTGTCATGTCCTCGATCGCGATGCCCGACCGCTGCAGTCGTTCCATGAGCAGAGGCAGAGCCTCGGGAAGACATGTGCCCGAGATGCGAAGCGTACCGTCGCGGTACGACATATGACTGACGTTGCCAGGCAAGCCATGCTGCAGCTCATCTGTCGTTACTACGTCGCCAGATATCCTGATCTCCAGTATGTCACCGTCGCAAGTGCGGCTTTTGAGTCGATCCGGCGTGTCGAGCACGAGCAGCTTCCCGTGGTCGATGATGGCCACCCGATCGGCAAGCTTTTCGGCCTCATCCATATCGTGAGTCGTCAGTATGACCGTCGTCTGATCTGAGATCGACCGTATGTACTCCCTGACCAACACGCGGCTCTGCGGGTCCAGGCCTGCCTGGGGCTCATCGAGTATGAGCAGATCAGGACCGTGGACCAGCGCGAGCGCAATGTTCAGCCGGCGCTTCATGCCACCCGATAATGTCTTAGCCTGTGCGTTCTTCTTATCCGATAGCCCAAGCCGATCAAGCAACCGCAGTGCTCGCTCCCGTGACTCGCGTTCGCTGAGGTCATACAACTGTCCCATCATGGTCAGCTGCTCCAGGCAGGTCAGCATTTCCCAGATGACAATGTCCTGGGGACAGAGCCCGATATGCCGGCGGTATTCCCGGCCGCCGTCTTTCAAGGATCGTCCACCCATATGCACGTCGCCCGCATCGGATTCAAGCAGGCCGCAGATCATGCTAATCGCAGTCGTTTTTCCCGCGCCGTTAGGCCCGAGAAACGCGAAGATCTCGCCTCTTCGGACGTCGAAAGAGAGATCGTCGACTGCCTTCAGGCTACCGTACGATTTCGTCAGGCTGCTGACCTCGAGAATCACGTCGTCACAAGCGGTCATCACTACCATCGCCATAATACATCAAAATGATATATCAAAAAGATATATCATAAGCTATTTAAAACCATTGATTTGCTGAGCCGGCGCAACGAAGACGACCAATGGCAGGGCAATCATCGTATGTCGAGCCCCGTCTTTCTCGCATACGTGAGAACAGGAACGAATGCCGAGTTAAGACAATGCGACAGGTACCAGAGCGCGGTTTAGCTCGCCAAGACGCGCCAAGTAGCGCCAAGACCGCCAACTAACGATTATAGAAACGTCGCAAACATATAATTCAGTGAGGCTTGTGCTGCAGACGCATCGACGTTTAGTATTAAAACTAGTCTTGGCGATCTTGGCGGCCCTTGGCGATCTTGGCGAGCTAAAACCGCGTCTGCTTTCTCTACGCTCAGCTTGAGTTAAACATAAGGCATCTCATACCGGTCACTCGCGCACGCGCGATGCCGCGACGAAGGTCGCTATTGTTAACACCCGCCCGACCGCAGACCTGCGAAATTAAGGCGTATACTCCGTCAGCGGATAGCCCCGGTTCACCCATGCCGTCGTGCCGCCGAGGACATTGTAGACGCTGGTGAACCCGGCCTGTGCCAGGATGCTCGCGCCTATGCTCCCGCGGTGGCCTACGCTGCACATCACGGCGATCGGAGCATCCCTGGGCACTGAAGGCAGGTGATCTTTCAGTTCCCCGAAGAAGATCGGCTCTGCTCCCGGCACGATGCCATCGGCCCATTCGTCAGGCTCACGGACGTCGATGAGCCGGATCGCGCCCGAGTCCAGCATCTGTTTGAGCGCATCGACTGAAATGGCACCCACGTGGCCGATGGGCAGACCCAGGTTCTGCCACTTTTCGAAGCCGCCGCACAGGTACCCTTCGACCGGGTCAAATCCGAGCCGGGCAAGATAGCGGCTTGCGATAAGTGCATCTTCCGGCCTCTCTGTCACGAGCCAGACAGGCTTTTCAAGATCGAGTACCCAGCCGGGAAACACGCTCATTCCGTCTAAGAATATGCTAATTGAGCCCGGGATATGGCCGCCTGCAAATGCCTGGGGCATGCGAGTATCCACAAGCGAAATATCTTTCTCTTTCAACGCTCCGGCGAGATCATCCACATTGACAGGCCTGGGCAAGTCGGTTGCAGTCAATGGCGGGGCGCCCTGCTCGTTCCAGGATTCCATCCTGCTGAAGTAAGACGGATAAATGGGCTGTTCCTCGACTTTCCTGGCGATGAAAGTCTCCCAGTCTAAAGACAGCCACGGGTTCGCCCGTCGCTCATAGCCCAGCGTCGTCCGGTCCCGATCGCTGATGTCTTTGCCGCAGACAGAGCCGGCGCCGTGAGCGGGCCAGAGCAGTGCCTGGTCGCCCAGCGGGAGCAGCTTTTCATGCAGGGAAGAGTACAATATGGCTGCACATTCAGGCCTGCGACTTTCGCCGTACAGGTCGACCCGGCCGCAGCTTCCCGCGAACAGCGCGTCCCCGGAGAAAACCATCAGCGGCAGGTCAGACGTTCCGGACTCATAGAGGACATATGACAGACTATCCGTCGTATGGCCAGGTGTCTCCAGCGCCCTGATGCTCATGTCGCCTATGGCGAGCGTTTCGCCGTCTTTCAGATATCGGTCTGCATAGGTTACCTTCGGGTTCTTCCCGCGGCAGATTACGGCGCCCGTCGATGCCTTCAATGCCAGCGAGCCAAGGACGAAGTCCTCGTGCCGGTGCGTCTCCAGCACGTACTTGATCTTCATACAATGCTCTCGCGCCATGCGAAGGTATACGTCGATGTCCCGGCGAGGGTCGACGACGGCTGCCTCGCGGCCAGAGCCGATGAGATAGGATGAGGCGGCGAGCCCCTCGGAGATGATCCTCTCGAAGAACATGACAATCAATATAATATTGTCGCTATATCGATAAAAAGCATGCTATGTAGCTTTTTTACTGGCAAGATATCCAGGATAGCGCCATAGCCTGCTATCCGGCCGGTGTCAACTGTCGGCCGAACGGTAAATATATTTGAATTATTAAGGTAAGAAAAACAAAAAAATTCACTATTATAAGAAAGTATTTAATAGATATTTCTCAACGTCTAACATCTAACGAAGGAGGAGCTATCATTCAAAAACGTATATTCACAATCGCCATTACGGCATTCGCCATCGTGACCATCCTGGTCGCCATGGCCGCAGGGGCCGTAGCACAGGCAAACTCCCCCTCCCGGGATGATACGCAAGATACAGGCACGAACACGTACATCGTCGGATTTAGCGGCGATGGCGCACGTTTCGGCGCTCTGAGCGGCGAATTAGGTACGTTTGCCGCCAGTAACGACGCACAGGTCCTGGATCATTATCAATTTATCAACGCCGCCAAGATTAGCTTGCCGTCTAAAGAGGCGGCCGAAAAGCTGAGCAGTCTGCCCGGCGTCAGGTACGTAGAGAAAGATATTTCATTCCGTGTCTCGCTCAACCGGGCAGGAACTCAGACAGGGGCGCCGGTCGCCTGGGAGTCTGGATTCACCGGCAAAGGCGTGACTGTCGCCATCGTCGACACAGGCATTGACGGAAACCACCCGGACCTGAAAGGCCGGATCGTAGGCTGGAAGGACATCGTCAACGGCCGTGAGACGCCATACGATGACTTCGGCCACGGCACCCACTGCGCCGGCATCATAGCAGGCAGCGGAGCCGCATCGAACGGTAAATACCGTGGCATTGCACCTGAGGCCAGCCTTATAGGAGTAAAGGTTCTGAGCAAGGAAGGCTCCGGCAACGAGTCGGATATCCTGGCGGGCATCGAGTACGCGACGGAAACCAACGCCCAGGTCATCTCTATGTCGCTGGGCTCAGACGAGCACTCCCAGGCCATCTGCGACGCGGTGAGCCGCGCCGTGCAGAAGGGCAAGATCGTCGTCGTCGCCGCAGGCAACAGTGGTCCGGACAGCGGCACCATCGGCTGCCCGAGCGATAACAAAGACGTGATCACGGTCGGCGCCGTGGACCCGATAGACTACGCATGCAGCTTCAGCTCCCGCGGGCCCTTGAAAGATGGCACCACCAAGCCAGACGTGATGGCCCCGGGCTTCGAGATCATCTCCTGCCGGGCTTCCGGCATCATGGATAACAAAGCCATCGACGGCCAGTATCTCGCCATGAGCGGCACCTCCATGGCCTGCCCCATGGTTTCTGGCACAGTGGCACTGATGCTCCAGAAAGACCCGACTCTGACGCCGCAGAAGGCCAAGGATGTCCTGCAGAAGACCGCGAAACACCTGGGCGAGAAGACGCCTAACTGCGACTACGGCTACGGCAGGATCAGCATCACCGACGCCCTGAACGCCATTGGCGGCAATGGCACTGTACCGAAGAAGCCGTCTCCGTCTCCGGAACCCATAAAGCCGACGCCACTGCCGGCATTCCCGGAATACCCAGTGTACCCCGAGATGCCATATTACCCGGAATACCCGATTGCGTACCCGGTGGATGGCATCATCGCCTATCCGGGCAACACGGCCAGCCCATATCCGGTCTATTACATGACAGCTTAACCGGGGGCCTTTGCCCCTACAATTTCCCTTTTTATAATCGTCTTTTTCGAAATGTTTGAGCAAGGCATTTCCTGCGGCATACCCCTGGACAATTAATCGTGGCTGTCGGGGGAGAGTCTCGCGGACGTGTGTGACCGGGCCGCAGGGCCCTCTTGTTAAGGCCGGAGGGCCCTCTTGCCTATGACGGCCCTTGCCATCGTTATAATTACGTAAAATATCCCGGCATCAAAAGATTTTTAACATCAAAAGTAATAAGAACGTTAATAATCGTATTACTATCAGCACGGGGTAAAGTGAATGGAACAGGAACTTATGCGCATAGGCGTCTCATTGCCAGATAACCTGCTCGGCCGCTTCGACCAGATCATCGAGAAGCGTGGCTACTCGTCGCGCTCAGAAGGCATCCGGGATGCCATCAGGAACTACATATTACATTACGAGTGGATGAACGAGGTCGAGGGCGCCCGCATCGGCATCATCACCCTGATCTATGATCATGATCAGCGGGGACTTGTGAACAACCTCACGGACATACAGCACGAGTTCATGGGCATGATCAAGTCATCGGTCCACGTACACCTCGACCACGACAACTGCCTCGAGATCATCATGCTCCAGGGCGAAGGCCAGCAGGTCAAGCTGGTCGCGGAGAAGATGATGGCCCTGAAGGGTGTGAAGCACGTCAAGCTGACCACTATTTCCCCCAACGCCGAGCTTTAGATATCATGGCGCTCCCGGCGTGGATGACTGAGGCTGACGCAGATCCCTGTCCGTCCCATACGGCCGGCGCCGGCAAAAAAAGCTTCATGGGCAAGACACTGGACGGATTGCTCAGGTTCCTGGGAGAGACACTGACCTCAGAGAGCTATTCGCGCCGTCGAGGGCTGCTGCAGAGCCTCGATCCCAGGGCGAAGCTCGTCTCTATTCTGGCACTCATCATCGCCACGACCACCGTAAAGGACCTGTATGTCCTTTTAGTGGTCTACGGGCTGATTCTGGCCTTTGCATTGCTGAGCAAGATCAGCCTTCTCTTCTTTATCGAACGGGTCTGGCTGTTCATACCGATATTTACCGGGGTGATCATCCTGCCGATGATCTTTAACGTAGTCATGCCGGGCGACCGTCTGGTCGATGTCGTCTCGTTCGGGGCAAACGCGCACATCGGGCCGATAGGTCTGCCTGAATCAATATATATAACCAGGCAGGGCCTGCTCTCTGCATTGACCTTCACGATCAGGGTAGCTACGTGCGTGTCGGCGATCGTGCTCCTGTTCCTCACGACGCCGCAGGAGCGGCTGTTCAAGTCGTTCCGGTCCCTGGGAGTGCCCAGGGTCTACGTGCTCACGCTGGACATGTGCTACCGGTACATATTCCTCTTCGTCGACGTGATCCGCGGCATGTTCATCGCGAAGAAGAGCCGGACGATCAAGTATGGCGGCACCTTCGCCGAGCAGCGCTGGGTGGCCGGGCGCATCGGGTACACGATGATCAAGACACTGGACCTGAGCGACAGGATCCA
>JAEZKS010000033.1 GCA_023436075.1 Methanobacteriota archaeon | reverse complement strand
CTTTAAGGAACTTTAACACTTTAACGCATGCGATTCGAACAACTACGGACGACAAAGTCCTATTTTTAATTTTGCCATGTTTTTTGAATTATATTGGTTTATTGATAGAATTGTTATCGTATAATACTCGTTGAACAGGAGGGTATATAATGGAAAAGAAACTAATTGCGGCATTCACATTCGGCCTTCTGGCCGTCAGTGTGGCCAATTTATTGTTGAGCGTGGGCATCGTATCGCTGTTGCTGACATGGAGCCCGGGAACAGATATCCAGCTCGATGATGCTGGCAATTTCCCCGGATCATGGACGACGAATGGGAACAGCATATCGATAGCAGGCATGAATAATTCGTCAGCGGGCGCCGATGAGCACAAATCTGACATGCCGATGGCAAACGCTACGAATGCCACCGATGCCATGAACATCACGAGTACGCCCGTGCCATCGACGGGTCAGCAGCTTCAGGCAGTGATGCCTGCAGGCGGGCAGTTCATGCCGTCAGCCGGAGAGTTGCCACCGGCCGGACAGCTCCAGCAGGCGTCGGGCCAGGCTCAGTCATCAGGACAAATGCCGCCGTCCGCAGGACAGGATACTGTAGTGACCGGGCAAATGCAGACGGGATCAGGACCGGTCCCGGCCGTAGCTCAACAGTTCGCGTCAGACGCAAGCCAGTCGCCTTCCGGCATGGAGCAATATCTGTCCGGCACAGGGCCTCTTCCAGATAGCATCGGGTCATCGGTTTCATGGACAGACGCTTTACCGGCCGATACCGCCATTCCAGCGAGCGGTCAGGACATGACTGCCTTGTCGATAACGGCAACGCCGAAGCCTTCGTCGTTCTTCAGCAATTTCTCCGGCCTATGGGACCAATAACTAAGGCTGACGTCGCTCGTTCCAGAGTCCCCGGCGGCCACCGGCAACTCACCAGATATCTGGCCGTCGGCATCATCGCGACGCTGACTGACTGGACGATCTTCTACCTGCTCGTCGGCTTCCTGAGCGTATTTTACCTCCAGGCGCTGGCCGGGTCATACTTCGCCAGCACGGTCCTCAACTTTTTCCTGAACAGGCAGTACACATTCCGAAACACGTACCGGCGAGTCCACGTCCAGCTTGCCATTTTTGTCGCGGTCGCCATCGCCGGGCTTGGCCTGAACGAGATGATCATGTACGTCCTCGTGCGCATTTCCCCTGGCGGCACGACAGATGTTTCGCTGATGGTCTCGAGAGTGATCGCAACAATGGCCGTGTTTGCATGGAACTTCACCCTCAACAAGCGCGTCACGTTCCAGGTATTCCGATAATTTTTTCCCTCTTTAAAAATCGTTAAAGATTTTACGCATGTCAAGATCGGCATGACACCTTCAAATGTTCGTCGTTTAATGTGCCAGTCTATTAGCGTCGATCGGAAAGGAGTATCAGATCATGATGTTGAGAGGGTATGGCGTAATAAAACGAGCGATCATTGCAGCCTGCACGATGCTTCTGCTGACGACCGTTGTACATCCGGCTGCCGCAGACAGTTTTGCCAGCCTGAACATGTTCGGTTTTCCGACGACGGGCACTGGATTGACCGGCCTTTCTGACATAACGTCGGGCGCAGACGGACTTTCGGCCATCTCTTCATCTGTTTCGCCTGCCAACCAGTTCACGGGCTATTTCGGGTCCGGCCTTGACGGGATACAGATGGGCGCGAGCTTCGCATTTCCCACGGCCAGTCACGATGCTTCGACCATCGCATATTCCCGCGACGTAGCTTTCGAGTCAGTCCTGGGCGACGACTCGGTCTCGTTTCCGGACATAAACCTGGACATGGGTTCGCCCTGGTCAGACTTTCCGACAATAAAAAGCGACAATGCCGAAGTGAAGTAGATGGAGAGCGTACAATTCGTGCTTTCGACCGAGAGTGACACAATGCCGATAACAACAGGATTCGATTTCCCTGGCTTCTTCGGAAGCTGGCTGTGACAACCAACCGTGAGATCATCACTATGCGCTCTTTAATGATCGTTAAAGCTTTGACGCATGTGACAAGCAACGGATTACGACAGATCGTCCGTTCATATGAGCGCCAATTTATTAGCGCAGGCCTTTCGTCCAGAGATACAGATGATTAGAAAGGCTATTACCTGGAACCGGACCATCCTTGTCGCAATCATGTCGCTGGCCGGGTTTTTGAGCATGTACGACGTGTGGAAAGAGGGCTATGGCAACCAATATTATGCGGCTGCCGTCAAAAGTATGCTCACCAGCTTCCATAACTTCTTTTTCGCATCCTTTGACGGGGGAGGCTTCGTCAGCGTGGACAAGCCTCCTCTGGGGCTCTGGGTACAGACCTTTTCGGCGACTGTCTTCGGGTTCCAGGGATGGAGCCTCATTCTGCCCCAGGCCTTGGCGACCGTGATCTCTACGGTCCTCGTGTATCACCTGGTCCGGCGCAGCTTCGGGGCACCAGCGGGCGTTATCGCGGCGCTCGCCTTTGCCCTGACGCCGATCCTGGTCGCAGTCAGCCGTACCAATAACTTCGACGCGGTGGTGGTCATGGTCGTGCTCCTGGCTGCCTGGGCAGTGATGGTAGCTGCCGAGCGGGGCAGCCTGAAGCTGCTGTCATTGAGCATGGCGCTTGTAGGCCTCGGCTTCAACATCAAGATGCTCCAGGCCTGGATGGTCCTGCCGGCCATATGTCTCCTCTACTTGCTTTCGCCGGCTCTGGACATGCGTAAGAAGATCGGCCACCTGTCCGTCGCGGCTATCATACTGCTGATCGTATCGCTGTCGTGGGCGGGGGTAGTCGACATGACCCCCGTCGATCAGCGACCGTATGTCGGTAGTAGTCAGACTAACTCAGTGATCGACCTGGCTCTCGGCTACAATGGCATCCAGCGTGTGGTGCCCGGCGGCTCGCCTATGGGCGCCGGCGTACCATCCGGCCATATAAACATCAGTCCTCCGGGCGAGCCCGGTACCAGCGGGCTGCCGGGCTCGTCATACCTTTCATATGACGGCGCAGATATGTCCGACGGAATAGCTGCACCAGTGCCTCCCGGGAATATGCCTGGCGGCATGGGAGGCTTCGGCGGAGAAGGAGGCACGGCGGGGCTTTTCCGGCTGTTCAACGAGCAAATGGCCGGCCAGATCAGCTGGCTGTTACCGCTGGCGATCCTGGGATTCTTCGCGGCCATCGTCACGCTGAGGAAGAGCAAAGAAGAAGATTCCCGGCACAAAATGCACCAGACATTATTCTGGGGCGCATGGATATTGCCAATGCTGGTCTACTTCAGCGTAGCGGGATTTTTCCATCGGTACTACCTGGTCATGCTCGCCCCTGCGATCGCCGCGCTATGTGCGATCGGCCTGATCGAGATGTGGAAAGCATATAAGGGCAACGGGTGGCAATCATTGCTGCTGCCGCTATCATTGTTGATCACTGCCCTGGCCCAGGCGTATATCATATTCAGCTATCCTGAGTGGAGGACCTGGCTGATCCTGGCCATATGCCCGGTCAGCATCACGGCAGCAGTCATCCTCATCTTCGCGAAATATGACACGACTGGCATCTTCAGAGGCGCCGTCAGGCCATTGATCGTATGTATGTGCGCCGTTTTGCTGATCGCGCCCGCGCTCTGGTCGCTGACACCACTGATCTATCACACGGAATCAATGATACCTTATGCCGGGCCTGAACTGGACCGCACCCTTATCCGGGCAAACATCAACTTCAGCATGCCGGGATCTGGAATGCCGCCGATGGGCTCTTTCATGGAAGGCGCCAGTAACGACGGCCTGACGGACTTTCTCCTGGATCACTGGAATAACGAAACCTACCTGGTGGCCGTCCCCAATGCCAACGTGGCAGCGGGCATCATCCTCGATACGGGCAAGCCAGTCATGGCCGTCGGAGGGTTTCTCGGCTCCGATCCGATCCTGACGGTCGATCGGCTGGAAAAGATGGTAGAGGACGGCGATGTCAGGTACTTCATGACTTCAGGCGGCCCGGACAACTCGATTTCATCGAATAACAGCACAGGCGATGGGTTCTCTCCGGCAATGACGACCGGAGGTTTCCCGGGAGGCAGCCAGTCGGAGATCGACGCCTGGGTTAAAGAGCATGGCACGCTGATCCAGGCCAGCGAATGGGGCTCCGGCGCAGAGGGTAACGCAGACGGCATGGGCAGGGCCGGAGGATTCGGCATAGGTCAGCTGTACGACCTGAAAGGCGGGCGGTGAGCACCTCATGCTCAGCGTGATCCTGCCGGTATACAACGAGTGCAACCGGCTCAAGGCCTGCGTCGACAGGGTTGTCACGTATCTCGACGATGAGTTCGGTACATATGAGATCATTATTATCGAAGACCACTCCATTGACGAAAGCTACGAGATCGCCATGCGCATCGCCGCCGGCAACGAGAACGTCGTGCTGATGCACAATGCATGCCGGCTTGGCAGGGGAGCATCGCTTAACGCTGCCATCAGGAAAGCACGGGGCGATCTCGTTGTCTACATGGACGTCGACCTGGCCACGGACATCTCTCATACCAGAACCCTCGTCGACAGCCTGACGGATGGCGCATCGGTGGCGACAGGCTCTCGCCTCATGAAGGCTTCCAGGGCGAGCCGTCCGGCGAGCAGGGACGTGGCCAGCCGGTCGTACAACTGGCTGGTCCGGCAGTTATTCAGATCAGATATACATGATCATCAATGCGGTTTCAAAGGATTCCGCAAAAGCGACGTCCTGAAAGTGATCGACAGGGTACAGGACAACCACTGGTTCTGGGACACAGAGCTGCTCATTCTATGCCAGCGACTTGGGATGAAGGTCGCGGAGTTCCCGGTCAGGTGGAAGCACAATGGCGGCGACAACCTGAACGAGTCCAAAGTGAAAGTGTTCAGGGACTCTGTTTTGATGGGCAAGAAGCTGTTGAAGCTAAAGTATCGCCTGATGACTCGATACTCCGATATCGTAAACTCAGGTTAAACGCATTTTCGTCATGCTTAGGGCAATTCGCGCGCGTGCGCATGAACTAAATCCATTCCTCACACTAATGTGAAACTCAGCCTCCGTCAAGAGCAGAGCCAATGGAAATCACGCACTTGCAGGGTGTTTAAGCGATGTTAAGACGTTAACGAACGTTAAAGCTTTCACCTATGTTAACTTTGCCGTACCATGGCACGATATTCGTTCATAAAAGCAATAATATATTAGTGCAGACCGGTTGAATCCGTATATATTGAGGAGGGTAATACTATGAAGAAGACAATTGCATATGGAATTATCTTCGTGCTGGCCCTGGCTCTCGTTGCGCCGGCTGGTGCGAGCCTCGTCGGGACTTCGTTCGGTTTCCCGACGATTACGCAAACTGGCACGACCACTGCGTTTAACAGGGATACGGCGGCGGCTACAGACACTGAAGCGTTCGCGCTCGCGTTTCCGAATTCGGGTACTACCGACATTCTCGGTAACGATGCCGTTGCTGGCCTGACGTTGGGCCTTCCGACGATCGCGCAGACTGTAGCGCAGACACAGGTGCTCACGCACACTGACTTCGCGACCACGACCGAAGAGGCAGCGTTCGCCTATCCATTCGTCGGCGTAGGAGGCGTATCAATACCCGGATTCGGCTTCGGGTTCTGAACAGGATCAAAATTAACTCATTAATTACCCTTTGAGCGATGACGAGAGATCTAATTCTCTCCATCCTCAATATTTTTAGCGTTCCCTGTTGCCCGAAAATAGCTTTATTTACTTTAACGTACGTTTATTCGCCGATGAAATACGCCGTCTCGCCGTTGCCTGCGCAAGCCCTCGAACTGCTGGGAGAAAACCGGAAGGCTATGGCTACTATCGTCGGCCGGTGTCGCATCGAGTACTCGGGCCGGGCAAAATCGTTTCTGGACTACGGCGACCGCCTGGTGATCGTCAAGCCGGACGGCACAGTCATGGTGCACGGAGACTCCAAACGCGAGCCGCTGAACTGGCAGCCCCCGGGCACGAAGATCAGCTACGCGCTCGACGACGGCCTTGCCATCGAGGCAAAACGCACCAGCCCCCCTGAGCGCATGTACATCCACTTCACACACATCCACGCGATCAGCGTTTTCAGGCTCGACGACGCGGCCGAACTCGACCTCGTGGGCGACGAGAAGAA
>JAEZKS010000264.1 GCA_023436075.1 Methanobacteriota archaeon | reverse complement strand
CGTGCTGCCGTCGGTCAACGAGGGTTTCGGGCTGGTGCTCTCCGAGGCCATGTGCTTCGGCAAGCCGCTGATCGGCTCCAACATCGGCGGCATCCCTGAGCAGATCGTGGACGGCGTCAATGGCTACCTGTTCCGGCCCATGGACCATGAGGAGCTGGCCCAGTACATCCTGTCGCTGATCGAGCACCCGGAGATCGGCAAACAGATGGGCGCCATCGGCAAGGAGCTGGTCCACATGAAGTTCTGCGTGGAGCGAGGATTCAAGGACCACTGCGAGATCTACGATAACATATTCCTGAAGAAGAGAGTTAAAGATACGGCCAGCGCAGAGAGTTCGATGCTGACAGAGTGATCCGAGAGAGCGGGCCGGCATTTATACGAGCAGCCTTCGCCGCCAACATGAGCAGCCTTCGCCGCCAACACGAGCAGCCTTCGCCGCGGTCTCGCGCGCGTGCACGTGAGCCCAGGTATGGCGTGCGACGATTACCCGGACCGTTTTTCATACTGGATTGATTCATTCGCGGCCGAGAAGATATTGTATTGATTTCACGAACTCCTCGTGCGAGAACGACTGCGGAATATTCCCCACCAGCCGCTGGTAGTACATGTCGTACTCCTCGGCGAACAGCCCTAAGTCGCTCGACGCATAGCGCGCAGCCCTGTTGATGATATCCAGAGCACTCACGACCCTGCCCTTTTTCATCATCACCTGCGCCAGCCACAGTGATGACAACATGAACGCATGTGGCTCCTCCTCAAACCGCTTGAGTAGTCCGCCGGTGCC
The DNA here is from genome assembly GCA_023436075.1 of Methanobacteriota archaeon. Classification (GTDB taxonomy): domain Archaea; phylum Halobacteriota; class Methanocellia; order Methanocellales; family Methanocellaceae; genus Methanocella_A. The sequence continues at coordinate 4,803 of JAEZKS010000264.1, read as the reverse complement.
GAGATGGTCGGTGATGTTCTTCACTGTCATCTTCACCTTCGGATCGTCTACCGGCAGCATGTTCATGAGAGGGATGGCCAGCACTGAGGCGTCGTAGGCGTCGTCCTGGTAGGAGCGCTTGAAGCATTTCTTGCGCTCCGACCAGCCGTTGGCGATCACGTCTTCCCGGACCACGTCTGCTTCCTCTCGCCACTCTGCGGCAAGGCCGTCCTTGCCCAGTCGGTCTGCCAGCCGGGCACCGCAGTCGAGTGCAGCCCAGCACATAGTCTTGCTGTGCACGTAGTCCATGTACTCCCGACGGAACTCCCAGATGCCCGCGTCCTTCTCTCGCCAGTGGCCTCGCACGTAGTCAACGATCCGCTCGATCTTCCCGAACCGCTCCCTCACGTAGTCCTGATCGCCGGAGTATCGATCGTAGACGTATGCCGCATGCACTACCTCGCCCTCCAGATCGTTCTGTCGCTGGTCCACAGCTTTGTTTCCGATTCGGACCGGCCGGCTGTTGCCGAATCCTGCGAGCGCATCGATCAGCACCTCGTCGGTGCCGTCCAGAGTGCCGTCCACTGAGACCAGCGGGTACGGGTAGGGCTTGCCATTGTCAGCGGCGATGTCGAAGAGAAAATCCAGCAGCTTTCTCGCATCGTCCCGCATTCCCGCCAGCGCTAACGCTTCCGCGCTGTATGCCCCATCCCGAACCCAGCAAAAACGGTAGTCCCAGTTCGAGTCCCCGCCCACGATCTCAGGGAACGACGTGGTCGGCGCGGCGAGTATGGCTCCGGTCTTATCGTAGGTCAGCAGCTTGAGAATGAGCAGCGAACGCATGTAATAATAGTTCAGCCGGGGGCTCAGCTCGAACACCGGGAACGCGCGGGCCGCGTAGCGGCGCCAGCATTCCACCTGCTTACGGTACTCTTTCCGGTAGTCTGCCCCATCCGTTGCTCGAAAGCTCTCTTCGGGAGTCTGGCCGTACGCCATTAGCAACGGAATGGTCGCTGGCGGCTCGACGCTGAAGGTCATGCGCCGCTTCCGGAAGGAATATTTCTCGTGAGACGAGATGTGCAGTGCCTGACCCGGCGCGATGACCGTGATTCCGCCTTCGGCAACGGCGAACTCCGGGCGGACGCGGTTGTAGTCGGGCCTCGGGTCGATGTCGATCGCCAGCCGGAGCCGCTGGGGGCCAGAGATACCGAAGATGCGCCAGAGCCGGCGCTGCCCGAAAGGCATGAAGTCGATCGTCCGCACAGTATCGTCGCCGACTGCGGTCTCCGTCTCGAGGACGCAGGTGTCCTCCAGGTACCGCTGCCGGCCGGCCTGGAAAGGCAGCGTGTCGCCCCCCGTCTCGTACGATAGCAGGACTGATCCGCCGCGCTCACTATCCAGCGCCCGTGCAAAGACCGTAGGAGAATCGAACCGCGGCAGGCACAGCCAGTCGATCGAGTCGAAGATGCTCACGAAGGCACAGGTCTCTCCGTTGCCGATGATACCGTACATACAAGGAGTATCTGGTTTAATATTATAAAATTCTAATCAAAAAATTAGAGGTCTCAGAGGTTTCGGGAGGTCTCCGAGTTTCAACACAGAGGTCTCAGAGGCTCCAGAGGTATCACAGAGGATTTATTATTAACAAATCGGCCATCATGAGCCAGAATTTTATAGGTCCTCTGAGTCCTCTGTGTTGAAGCTCGGTGCCCTCTCGCCGACCTCCGAGACCTCCCGGTTTAAACCACTTCAGCCTGCAGCTCTTCGATATATTCAAGAAACTCGATGAGCCCTTCTCCGAAGCTGCTCCGGCAGACGTAGTCTGACTCTCGCTTGACCTCGGGCAGTGCGTTGGCGACTGCACCCATGACGGAGCAAAGCGCCCGCATGTCAATGTCATTTTCCGCGTCGCCGATACAGGCCAGTTCCCCGGTCCCAACGCAGTACATGTCCATCAGCCAGCGAATGCCGGTCGCCTTCGATGCCCCATGAGGCAACAGCATGAGCGAGTCGACGTTCCTGATCACACGGTATGCCGGGAAATGATCGAGTACCTGATCCACCTCGGGCAGATATTGCCGGTGCACGGATATGACTATGTCGCCGGCATCATACGGTATCGCCGCACGGCCCAGCGCCTGCAGAAGCTCGTCACGGCGGACTGCGCCACAGATCACATGTCTGTCGCCCATGGCATATCCGACGCATCCGTTCTCGGCAATGAACGAGTCGACCAGACCGCCCATGCTGCGGTAAAAATCCATCATGAACGGGTACTTGCGACCCGATACGACCGAGAACAGCACGCCCTTTTCTCGCAGGCGGCCGATCGTTTCGGTCAGTCCCGGGGCCACACGAAGCGTCTCGTCGGTGAAAGTCCGGTCGTAATCGCTTAGCACGAGCCTGATTCGATCCATCGATCAAAATGTATAGTTATGAACACTCTAATAATTTACTCGCCGCTCTTGTCGACCAGCCTGCCCGATTTCCTGGCGCACGCGTAACTCCAGGGGTATTCAAGATCATTCATGATAGTTATTGAGATTAGTTTTACATTATTCTGCTCACGCCCACGTAAAGCAGATGCGAATAAAAGCAGCGATATATGACCTGCCATATCCCGGGGCGGTTTTTTCGCCTGGTTTCCCTGCCATTGATTTTATATATCATGATCATCAATGTATATTTTACATTGCCTGGTGTGTGCTATGGACGGATTATTATTAATATCGCTAACTATACTGGTGCCGGCCCTGTTCGGCATCATCAGCTACCTGGTGCCGGGCTACAGTCTTAAAAAATACACTGTGATCCTCTGTGCACTGGTACTTTCGGCAGCATCCCTGCTCGTGCTATATAACGGCCCTCAACAACTGACCGTCGAGTCGATCGACCTGGGCGTTTCGCTATCTATTTCAACGATTATTATTGTCCTCGACTATCTGCTGCTCCTCGTTTTCCTGTACTTCGGCCTGAAAGACCGGGACTACAGGATCCTCGGACTCGCAGCGATACAGCTTGCGCTGCTAACGTACCTCGAGTTCTTCGGGGGAACGGGCGGCGAGACGGGGCATACGTTCATCGTCGACGAGCTGTCCATCGTAATGTGCCTGATCGTATCGATCATCGGCTCGCTGATCCTGATATACTCCATCGGCTACATGAAGGGAGACAAGAACGTCTCATCTTTCTTCCTGATCATGATGGTCTTCCTCGGCGACATGAACGCCCTGATCTTCGCCAATGACCTGGCCTGGCTGTTCTTCTTCTGGGAGGGCACCACGCTCTGCTCGTTCCTGCTCATCCGTCACTATCGTGACGAAGCCTCGATCAGAGCGTCGGACCGCGCCCTGTGGATGAACCTGCTCGGCGGAGTCGCGCTGGTCAGCGGCATCATCCTCGTCGAGGCGATCTTCCATACCAGGTTCCTGTCTGACCTGCTGAACGCAGAAGCGACAATGCCTGGATGGCTATCGTTCCTGCCCGCAGGAGCCGTCGTGTTGCCATTCGCGTTCATGGCCTTCGGCGCATTCACCAAGTCGGCGCTCATGCCGTTCAACTCGTGGCTGACCGGCGCCATGGTCGCGCCTACGCCGGTGTCGGCGCTGCTTCACTCGTCGACCATGGTCAACGCAGGAGTGTACATGCTCCTCCGCATCGCGCCATTCATCTTAGGCTCGGTCCTCTCCAATGCGATCGTCATTGTCGGCGGATTCTCGTTCATGTTCTGCGCACTGCTGGCGATCTCCCAGACTGACTCAAAGCGCATACTCGCTTATTCGACCATCAGCTATCTTGGCCTGATCGCCACGTGCGCCGGCATCAACACCGCGCTGGCACTGACGGCCGCAGTGGCTCTGCTGGTATTCCACGCGGTCTCCAAAGGCCTGTTGTTCCTTTGCGTAGGTTACATCAGCCATCTCATCGGATCTCGTGACATCGAGAAGATGGAAGGGCTCATAGCGAAGGCCCCGCTTGTCGCGGGGATCACGGTGCTCGGCCTGATATCGCTGATGGCGCCGCCGTTCGGCATATTCGTGGGCAAATGGCTGGCATTCCAGTCCGCCGCCACATTCACGCAAATCGGGTGGTCGCTGCTTGCCATATTCTTCATCATCTTCGGAAGCATCTTCTCGGTGTTTTACTATTCGAAATGGGCCGGCCGGATGCTGGCGACCAGATCCAGCGAGAGCCGGCCACAGCCGCATCACGACTGGTACATGGAGCTTCCGCTGATCATCCTGGCCATCGGCATCTTCGTCTCGGTGGCACTGACCACGGTTTTCTTCAGCAATCTCATTCACTTGCCCGCGATCTACGGCCATGAGCCGTCCGAGCTGGTCAGCGGATGGGTCATGTTGCAGAGTGCCTTCGGCACCTTCTCACCGCTGGTCTTCCTGGTGATCTTCCTGATCATCATACTCGCGCCCCTGCTGTTCATCCGGGTGCCCAGGGAGTCGGTTACCACGACATACTCGTGTGGCACCGGCACGGAGCCAGAGCTGGGAGGCGGCTACTTCGAGACAATGATAGGCGAGGGCAAGTTGCTAAGGTATCTGGTCCCGATCGGCATACTGCTGATGATCGCGGTTTTCCTGGCGGTGTTGATATGATACAAGTACTGGACCAGTCGACTCTGGAGAATCTCGCCCTGCCGGCGGTGCTGCTCGTACTGTCACCATTCATCGGCGGCCTGCTCTGGGGCATAGACCGGAAGCTGACCGCGCGCATCCAGAACCGCCGCGGCCCACCCATCGTGCAGCCGTTCTACGACGTGCTGAAACTGTTCGGCAAAGAGGACAAGATCGTCAACAAGACGTACCT
>JAEZKS010000253.1 GCA_023436075.1 Methanobacteriota archaeon | reverse complement strand
TCCATGCAATGTCTGAGACGATAACCTTGTCTGTACGATGTGTACCTGAACCAGAGCGCGGTTTTAACTCGCCAAGTGCGCCAAGACTGCGCCAAGCTCGCCAAGACGTTTTTAATTTATTTTCGCGTCCACCACGACATGCCAGACGCCCGGCGAATATTTCTTGACCTTTATCGTATTCAGGATCTCCGCGCTTCTGCTCTGTGCCTCTGCTGCCTCTTTCACGTACCGGATCGGCCGCTCGAACACCAGTTTCTCCGGCGTGGTCTCATGATAATGCATGATACCACCGGCCTTGAGCGCTTTCACTCCCCATGGCAGGTACTCCTGCGTGATGCCTACATAGCCCATGATCACGCGGTCAGCCTCGCCAACCGGCGCTTTCACGCGGCAGTCGCCGAGGACGGGGTTCACGATTTCCTCGACGTGGTTCAATCGGATGTTCTCCTGGAGGTATCCAAAGGATACGGGATTGATCTCGATCGCATCTATCCGCCTCGGCTTCGCGTGTACTGCCATAGGCATCGTGAAGTAGCCGATGCCCGCGAACATGTCCACGACGTGCTCGCCGCCTCCGACAGTACCCATCCGGCGACGCTCGTAGAAGTTGCCCTGGCTGAACATGACCTTCGCCACGTCCAGCTTGAACAGGACGTAGTTTTCCTTGTGAATAGTCTCGGTGCCGTCGCCAGCGATGGCCTCGATGATCGGCTCACGGAACTCGCCGGCGATGCGCTTCGTCTCGACGACCGTCTTACATCTCGGGTAGAGACTCAACAGCGCCTCGCCCAGCTCGCGCTTCCGCGGCTGCAAGGCGTCAGGCACGTGGACGAGCAGCACTTCGCCGATCACCTGCCATCCCCGGGGCAGGACGCCCTCCTGCTCGGGTGTCAGGTCTTTTAAAAGGGATTTGAGCGCGTCGGCAGGGATCGGCCTGCCGCGCTTCTCGTTGAACAGTTTCGCGTTATTCTTTCCCACGGCTGCTTCCGGGCAGCAGGAAGACGCCCTCGGGCGTCTTGACTACCCAGACCTCCTCTCCCGGCTCCCGATTCAGGAACGCCGGCCGCTTGATAGTGATCGCCTCGTAGGTGACAGGGTCGAGTATCTGGACGGAGCCGGCGTCGCCGGACACGAGGACCGTCTTCACGGCCTGCGACCGGTCGGTGATCTTCTCCAGCTTCACGGCCTCCATCGCCGAAGTAGGCTGTCCGGTGGCCAGGTCGACGCCCATGATCCGCTTGCCCAGCTTCTCGACGAGCACCACCTGGTTGCGCATCCGGACGATGTCGCCGGCGACAATGCTGGGCAGCCTGACCGAGAAGGTGATCCGGTACAGGTCCTTGCCTTCCTTCGCCCCGACCAGCTTTGGAGACTCGATCAGTGTGCCACCATACTCGTCCACGATCGCCCGCGACGCCTGCCGCCCGCAGATGTTGGACCCCACATAGACATCGGCGCCCTCCGGCAGCGGAAACACGTCAGTGATAAATGCGAGCCGGTCCCCGGACTTCGCCGCACGGACGATGGTGTTCTCGATGATCTTCAGGCACCGGCTGACCTCTTCCTTCGTGGGGAAGCGGTCCTGGGCACGGACCTGGATGATACCCTCGTAGTAGCCGCCGGCTATCCGTGAACAGACATCGCACGTCTCCTTGCGGACTCGCACCTCAGTCTCAGCCTCGGTAGCCACGGGGCGACCTCTGATCTCCCCGGTCACCCGCACGTGAACTTTTAGCACCTGGGGGCCCGTGAACTCGGGTACGACAGTGACCTGAGGATTGCTGACCTCTTTGTTGACGGTTAGTGCCAGCCGCACGGTCCTCGACGTGGCCTTTTTCGCCAATTCCTCGTACGTGTCTATGGCGGTGTCTACCCAGGCATCGCCTATCTTATATGACGGGCACTTGGCGCAGATCTTCGCCTCGAGGACCTGCGGCAGCTCAAAAACCACGTACTGCTCTGCAAAGCATGCCTGACAGAGCCCCTCTTCCTGTGTCTCGCGCCCGCACTTCGGGCAGAACAGGTTCGACGTCGTGACCATCAATGCTAACAGAGAACCTTCTCGTACATATAAATGATGGAGCCGTTTCCGGCCCCCCAAAAACGTTTCAGAAGAGCAGCAAGAAACGCTCGCAACACTCGGGCTCAGTCTTGATGGCATCCTTGACTTTCTCTATGCCTGCGGCCTTCCCTTCCGCCTGGAACACCCTGTCGATGAACGCCCGCACGGAATTGTGCTCCGTGGCGATCTCGACGAACATCTTCGCGCTGTCACGCACTTCGAGTAGCGCCGCTTCGGGCACCTTTAGCTTCTTCGCGATATCGCCGATCTCCTTGTCTGTGAGGAACGACACCATGTAGATGTCGTAATCGAACAGATCATTCTTGATCTCGGGCAGTGCCGGCGGGCTGATGCCGTCACTCCCCAGCAGGATGATCTCCGCCATCGACTCGAGTAGCTCATCGTTATAAATCATGTCGCCGACTTTCCGGCCTTCCGGGATTTTGACAACCTTTGTAGTTTTCTTTGCCGCTGCCTTGGGCGATGCTTTTTCAGGCGCTGCCTTCTTCGGGGCTGCCTTCTTCGACGCAGCCGCCTTCGGAGCCGCCTTAGCGGCCGCCTTCACAGGCGCTGCCTTCTTGGAAGTTGCCGCCTTCGGCTTAGCGGCGGCCTTTGGCTTCGAAGCCTTCTTTACCGGGGCTTCTGCCTCAGGCTTTTTACTCCTGATGACCATAGGACCAACTCCATGGAATAGTAATATTGAGCTTTGTTAGAACCAATATTTAAGCTGTGTGCACTATTGGCACAACGGGCACTATGGTCACTCGCGGTGAACGTAGTCGTCGTACTCGGTTTTCCGGAGCTTGACGGGCTCGAAACCGAGCCGGCGGCCCTGCGTCTGCTCGAAGAGATCAGCATAATACTTCAGGGTCCCGATGAGGCCGTCCTTCTCGATACGGCGGGACGAGGTGATGGCCTTCCTGTGCGGCAGGTACCTCGTGCGCCCCAGCCGGCGCAGCTTGATGCTCATGTCCAGATCTTCCAGGTGGCAGAGCCGGAACCCGCCGAGGCGCTCGAATACGTTTCGCCGGATGCAGACGTTGAAGCCTGGCAGCGTGGTGCCACGGAGAGCGCTCCGGGCGAGATAGTATGAGTTTGTCACATGCTCGGCGAATAGCAGCTTCGGGCTGCGCCGGCTGAACTTGAAAGCGCTGGAGCAGGCGAGCAGGTTCGAGTCGCGGAAAGCTTTCCCGACAGTTTCGAGATAGTCAGGCAGGATTTCCGTGTCCGAGTCGATGAAAACCAGGATGTCGCCGGACGCCAGCTTCGCCCCTTCGTTCCGGGCGCGGGCGGTGCCCCGCTCGCTGCAGACTTGGACTTTGTCGGTGTACTCTCGGGCGATCTCTACCGTACGGTCGGCGCTGCCAGAGTCGGAGACGATCAACTCGTAGCTGTGTGATGTCCGCTGGGCCTTGACCGAATCCAGGCAGCGGCGGATGCGCTTCTCCTCGTTCAGCGCCGGCACGATTATCGAGAAGTCCATGCTACAAGCCTCGACGGGATATAAAGCCCGTGGAAAAATAAAGGTTTTGGCTCAAAGAGATGCGATTAAACGGCCAGGAACCGTCGCGTGCACTACCATGTCGAGAACAGGGAGGTCTCAGAGGTTACGAGAGGTCGGAGACCTCTTGCCAGCCTCTGGAGCCTTCGGATACAACAAGAGAACCCCCGGCTCGGTCGAGCTGCCGGGAAAATGTTAAATATTAGGCTTGCCTAATCTGCCTACTTGATGGTGTCCTGATGAGGAAAAATATTGCCGAAGAGTACCTGGAGACTATTCTTTACCTGACACGGGACGGCAGCCGGGCGAAGACAGGGGACATCGCGCAGGCCATGGATATCAAGCCGCCCAGCGTCAGTGAGATGCTCCTGAAGCTTCGGGATGAAAGACTGATCGACTACGCGCCCTACGAGGGCGCCATCCTGACCGACTCTGGCCGGGAGCAGGCGCTCAAGATAGAGCGAAAACACCAGCTGCTCGAGACTTTTCTGGTCGACACGCTCGGGGTCGAGCTGGACAAGGCCCACGACGAGGCGTGCGAGATGGAGCACTCGATCTCGGAGAACACCGTCGATAAAATATGCGCATACCTCGGCCACCCGCGGTTCTGCCCCGACGACCACCCGATCACTAAGGGTGAGTGCTGTGAGAAAGAAGATTCCTGTACTCCGCTCTCAGAGATGAACGAGGGCGATGAGGCAATCATCAGGATCGTCACCGTCGACAACTCGACCAGGAACTATTTGATATCGCTGGGCTTCCTGCCGGACGTCGTCGTCTCGATCAGGAAGAAGCTACCGTCACGGGGCCTTCTCGTCCGTATCAAGGGCTCGGAGATCGCCATCGGACGGGATGTCGCCCGAAAGATCATGGTCTCGAAAGTGGTTTAATGAGACCTGGCCGTGACTCCTCCGGCATAAAAGCCGGCGACGGGCGCGATCCCTTGAAGGTAGCGCTGATCGGCAACCCGAGCGTGGGCAAGAGCACGTTGTTCTCGCGGCTGACCGGCATCGGCGTGCTGATCTCCAACTATCCGGGCACGACCATGGAAGTCGCCCACGGCCGGGTCTGCCACGACCGGATATGCCTGGACCTCTCGGACCTGCCCGGAGTCTACTCGCTGGACGGAAACACGCCTGAGGAGCAGACCGTCAACAAGTACCTGCGGGAGGAGAAGCCGGACGTCATCCTGAACGTGCTGGACGCCACCCGGCTGGAGCGAAACCTGTACCTCACCCTCGAGTTGCTCGAGCTGGGCATGCCAGTGATCGTCTCGCTCAACATGATCGACGATGCCCGGACGATCGGCGTGGAGATCGATGCGGAAAGCCTCGCGGACCTGCTGCATGTGCCCGTGATCCCCACCTCGTCTCGGGAGGGGATCGGCCTGGAGGAGCTGATGCACGAGTTTCAGGCCCCTCCTGACCCCTCGAAAAACCGGCACGTGAAGTACGCCCGCCATGTCGAGGAGTACATCCGCGCGCTGTCTGCACTCGGCCTGTCCAGGCACGACTCCGTGCTCCTGCTGACTCAAGGGCCGGGCCAGGGAGAGTACCCGCAGGCGGCGATCACGACGGCTTCGATAGCCCGCCGGGAGATCGAGCGTTCTCACGAATCCTCGATCGCCGAACTCATGGCCGGCAACCGGTACAGCGATACGGGGCTGATCACGCGGGCGGTCATGCGTACCCGGCCTGCTGCCCGGATGACGCCGAAAGAGAGAGTAGACAGCCTGCTAATCAGCCGCATCTGGGGCTTTCCCATCCTCGCCGCTATCGTCCTCGGCATGCTGCTCGCCGTGTTCGTAGTCGGCGGCTTCCTGGAAGAACTGATCGGGAATGCCTTTGATACCTATCTCATCGAGCCGACGACCGGCATGCTCGCCGCATACCCGTTCGCGGAGATCGTGGTCCGCTACACCCTGATCGGCGTGCAGGCAGGCATGAGCATCGTCGTCCCCTACATCATGACCTTCTACGTGCTCATGGCCGTGCTGGAAAATTCAGGCTACCTGACCAGGGCTGCTTTCCTGCTGGACGAGATCATGCACCGGTTCCGGCTGCACGGACGTGCCATGATCCCGCTGGTCCTGGGCTTCGGCTGCAGTGTGCCTGCGATCATGTCGACGAAGGCGCTACAGACCCGCCGGGAGCGCATTATTACGGCCACCCTGGTCTGCATGGTGCCCTGCTCCGCCCGCAGCATAGTCATCCTGGGCCTGGTGGCCAGCTTCGTCTCGATCTGGGCGGCGCTGTCGATATATCTCCTGATGCTGATCCTGATCGTGCTGATCGGCTTCATCCTGGGCCGGGCAGTGAAAGGTGAAGAGACCGGGTTCGTGCTTGAGATGGTGCCGCTACGGGTGCCGGGCCTCAAGGATGTGGTCCAAAAGACCTGGATGCAGATGCGGGAGTTCATCTGGGTGGCTTTCCCGATGCTGGTCATCGGCAGCGCGGTGCTCGGCGTGCTCCAGTACATTGGCTTCCTCGACGTGATGAATATCGTGCTGGCCCCGCTGATCCAGGGCTGGCTGGGGCTGCCCGACTTC
>JAEZKS010000201.1 GCA_023436075.1 Methanobacteriota archaeon | reverse complement strand
CCGAAAGAATATATATTTATTCGACCAAAGGATAGCTAATGATTAAACTGACAGGGGTTACTAAATTATATAAACATTTTGCAGCTGTCAGCGATCTTAATTTAGAGGTGGCGGATGGCGAAATTCTCGGGATCATCGGACACAACGGCGCCGGGAAGAGCACCACGCTGAAGATGATGGTGGGCCTGACTGCACCGACCAGTGGCACTGTCGAGATCATGGGCATGGACATGACGAAGGACAGCACACGGGTGAAGCGCCATATTGGCTACCTGCCCGAGGAAAGTCCCCTGTACGAGAACATGACGGTAACCGAGTACCTGATGTTCTTTTCACAGTTATACGGCATGCCGGCTGGCAAGGCCAGAGAGCGCATCGACCTGCTGCTGGGCTCGCTGAAGTTGCAGGATAAGCAGAAGCTGACAGGCGAGCTTTCGAAGGGAATGAAGCGAAAAGTCTCCATCGCCCGGACGCTGCTGCACGACCCGAAGCTGCTCATCCTGGACGAGCCCAACTCCGGCCTGGACCCGCTGACATCGTTTTTCATCATCGACTACCTCAAGTCGCTGCGCGATGAGGGCAAGACCATCGTGCTCAGTGCCCACAACCTGTTCCACGTCGAGTACATCTGCGACCGGGTGGCCATCCTGAAGAACGGGAAAATGCTGGTCTGCGACAACATGGATGCGATCCGGAAGTCGCTGGGCAGCCGGGAGTACCAGGTGATCTTCAAGGCGGACCGGGCGCTGGACCTGGAGATGAGCGAGGGCAACTACGTCTACCGGACGTCGGACGTCGGCAAGATCGCCGGCCTGCTCCGCGAAATTTCAGACAATAACTGGGCGCTGGCCGACCTGTCGATCAAGCAGTCGGCGCTCGAAGACATCTATGTCAGGCTGATGACCTCGGAAGCCTGAAAGAGAGCGCATGCCGTATGCGACTATCATACCGCGACAACCATCAATCCCAAAGTTTTTATATTTTACGTTTTTATTGAAGGATCATTAGGGGGTGTTCCCCTGCACATTTTCAACGAGCATGATGGCGATCATGTCAAGCTGGAGGAAGAGTTGATCAAAGATCCGAAAGAGACTCGCTGTAATGCGGCTGCAGAGTCCTTGCGGTGTGGCCAGGAACTGCCTGAGACAAAGCTCTCAGACAGTGACCGGATACTCGATCTGATCGCCGGAAGTGTCGACGAAGTCATTTTCATGTTCACTTCGGACTGGCACAAAGCCATCTATTTCAGTCCGGCTTACGAGAAGATCTGGGAAAGGCCCGTAGACGAGATATACTGTGACGCACGGTCCTGGAAGAATGCAGTCATTCCTGAGGACCGGGGCCGGGTGGAAGCTTTCATCGAAGGGCAGGTACGAGGCGAGATCGCACTTGAAAACACCATCGAGTACCGCATTATTACTCCCGGCGGCCGGGTGAAGTGGATCTCCAGCCGGACCTACCCGGTGCGGGACGAGCATGGAAACCTGTCACGGATCGCAGGGATTTCCGGTGAGATCACCTCTCGCAAAAACTACGAGGAACAGTTGAAGGGCAGCGAGAAGTTCCTCAACAACATTTTCGACTCTTTTCAAGATGGCATCAGCATTCTGGATAAAGACCTGAACATTCTCCGGGTCAATCACGTAATGGAACAATGGTACTCGTTCCGGACGCCCCTCAAGGGCAGGAAATGCCATGAAGTATTCCACGGACGGGCGGCGGCGTGCGTTAAATGCCCGAGCATCAGGGCGATCGAAAATAAGGTGGCAGAGAGCGAAATCGTGCCGTTCCAGGACGAGAGCGGCCGACAGATCGGATGGCTCGATATACACGCTTACCCGCTTACCGACGAACGAAACGACGTCATCGGCGTCATCGAGCATGTACGCAATGTCACGGACCGGATGAACGCAGAAAATGCGCTCCGGGAGAGCGAAGAAAAATATCGCAGTCTGGTAGAGAACATCAACGACATGGTCTGGGAGGTAGACGGTGATTTCAGGATCACCTACGCCAGCTCCCGCGCCAGGGACATTACAGGCTATGATGTGGAAGAGATCATCGGAAAGCAGCCCTTCGAGTTCATCGTCCCGGCAGACCGTGAGAAGTTCGGGTCACTCATAGACGAGGCTGTCCGGTGGAAGACACCGGTGGAACTCGTCGGGTACCGGGCCCGGCGGAAGGACGGCCGCATCATCTATCTGGAGACAAATGGCATGCCCGTCTTCAACAGTGATGGCAGCTTCCGTGGCTACCGGGGCATCAACCGGGACATCACCGAACGCAAGCGTGCAGAAGAGGCCCTGAAGCTGACCCAGTTTACCATGGACCGGGCCGGAGATATGATTCTCTGGGTGACCCCGGACAGCCACTTTGTCTACGTCAACGAGGCGGCCTGCCGGACCTTCGGCTACACCAGGGAAGAGATGCACGCCATGACCGCTTTCGACACGTGCCCCTCATGGACCGTAGAAAGCTGGACGGAACACTGGAAAGAGATCATGGAGCGTGGCTCATTCACCTTCGAGGCCTCGCTCCGAAGGAAGGACGGCAGCTTCTTCCCAGGCGAAATATCGGTGTACTACCTGGTCTACGACGGAAAGGAGTACAACTGCTCATTCATTCGCGACATCACCGAGCGCAAGCGCGCAGAAGATGCCCTGAAGGAGAGCGAGGAGAAGTTTCGTGTCCTCGCCGAGACTATGAAAGCCGGAATCATGCTCTTCCAGGGGACAGAGATGATCTACGTCAACCCTGCGCTCGAGCAAATTTCAGAATATGGCAGGGACGAGTTGCTAAAGATGAACTACTGGGAGCTGGCGGACCAGGAGCACCAGGAAATGATGCGGAGCCGGGGAATGGCGCGACAGCAGGGCGTACCGGAGGTGCCGTCGACATACGAGGCCAAAATCAGGCGGAAATCTGGAGAAGTACGGTGGGTAGAGCTGTCCGTGACACTCATCAGCTATCATGGCGGGCAGACCTGCCTGGCCACGATCTTCGACATTACCGAACGCAAGCAATGGGAGGATGAGCTTCATGACGCTAAAGCGCAGGCCGAGCTATACCTGGACCTGATGGGCCACGACATCAACAACCTCAACCAGATCGGCATCGGCTTCCTCGAGGTGGCCCTGTCCACGCTGCCGCTCGACCGGGACTCCCGGGAGCTGATCGCCCGGCCGCTGGAGGCGATCGAGGCCAGCTCAAAGCTGATCGCCAATGTGCGAAAGCTGCAGAAAGTCAGGGAAGGCGGCCTGAAGTTCAAGGAAATTAAGATCGCCGACAGGCTGAAGGAGATCGCGCCCAGGTACGGCGATGTCCCTGGACGGAATATCCGGATCAGCGTCGATGCCGACTGCGACTGCTCGGTCATGGCTAACGACCTGCTGGATGACGTGTTCTCCAACATCATCCACAATGCCATCAAGCATTCGGCAGGATCGCTTGCCGTCGACGTGCACTTGGGCATGGCCTGGGTGGGCGGACGCAAATACTGCCTTGTCGCCATCGAGGACGACGGCCCGGGCATACCTGACGAGCAGAAAGGCAGGCTGTTCTCGCGCTCCGGGCACGTCAATGCGAAGGCGAGCGGCCGGGGCCTCGGGCTGCACCTGGTCCGGACGCTCGTGGAAGATTTCCGCGGCAAAGTGTGGGTGGAAGACCGCGTCAACGGCGATCACACGGAGGGCACCCGGTTCGTGATCATGCTGCCCGCGATAGAATAAACATCATGTCGGCATGGGCTTAGTTTCTAAATGTTAAATAAAAAAGTGAAAATGAAAAAACACTTAAACGATAAACGTTGATTTTTATCAGGTAAAGGATGGACGAGTGCCCGCATGAACAGGGAGAGCATACTTGAGCTTAGAAAATTCGTTGCGCCAGAGTTCGTCTTCGGGAAGGACGCTATGGGCCTGGCCGGACGCTATGCCCGGAACCTCGGGGCAGGCACCGTGCTGGTGGTCACTGACGGGGGCGTCATCGATTCGGGAATCACGGAGCGTGTGATCGCCAGCCTCGAAAGCGCAGGGCTCAGGCACGTCGTCTTCGCCGGCGTTCGGCCAAACCCTGGCGAAGACGAGGTCATGGCCGGCGCCCGGATGTACGAAGAAAACGGGTGCAACCTGATCGTGGCCGTCGGCGGCGGGAGCCCGATGGATTGCGCCAAGGGCATCGGCATCGTGAGCACCAATGGCAGGAACATTCTCGAGTTCGAGGGCGTGGACAACGTGCCCATTCCCGGGCCGCCGCTGATCTGCATCCCTACGACAGCCGGCACGTCGGCCGACGTTTCCCAGTTCGCCATCATCATGGACCATGTCAGGAAGATGAAGATCGCCATCGTCAGCAAGACCGTCGTGCCCGACGTGGCTCTCATCGACCCGGCGGCGACGCTTACCATGCCACGGGAGCTGACGGCGTGCACGGGCATGGATGCGCTGACCCACGCGATCGAGGCTTACGTTTCCAACGCACATTCGCCATACACTGACCTGAGCGCATTCGAGGCGATCCGTATGATCAGCTCCAACCTGGCTGCAGTCATGAAACGACCCGACGACCTGGAACTGCGGGGCCGGATGATGCTCGGCAGCCTCGAGGCTGGCCTGGCGTTCTCCAATGCGAGCCTCGGCGCCGTCCATGCCATGTCACATAGCCTCGGGGGACTGTTGAATCTTCCCCATGGCCAGTGCAATGCCAGCCTGCTGCCATTTGTCGTGGACTATAACTTCGATGCGGCCCCGCGAGGCTTTCGGGACATCGGCGAAGCGCTCGGCCTGAAAGGTCTGAAAGGCTCCGACAGTGCCACGATCAGGCGGGCCGTGCTGGGACGGATCACGGAGCTGCAGCAAAAGACAGGCACCGACCGCAGCCTCTCGTCCCTGGGCGTCCGCCGGGAAGACATCCCGGAACTGGCGCGCCACGCGATGGACGACTTATGCATGGCGACGAACCCACGGCTGCCTGAACAGAAAGACATCGAGGCGATCTTCGAAAATGCACTCTGAATCCGACGAACACCGTGATCCGTTGAGGGACA
Source organism: Methanobacteriota archaeon (assembly GCA_023436075.1). Lineage (GTDB taxonomy): Archaea > Halobacteriota > Methanocellia > Methanocellales > Methanocellaceae > Methanocella_A. The sequence goes on along the minus strand of JAEZKS010000201.1, from coordinate 279 downwards.
GGATCATCGGCCTCGGCGAGAGGTCCTTCCGTAAGAGTTATTATCCGGAGCTGCAGCGGCGACTGGCCGACCTGGAGCGCTTCCGGGCGTTTCTGGACGAAAGCAACGATGCCATCTTCATGATCGATATCTCGGACGGGCGGCTGACAGACGTCAGCGGCTCAGTCTGCCGGTACCTGGGCCAGGACCGTGCCACTCTGCTAAAGATGACGATCTACGACCTGCTAGACGTGGAAACGGCAGCCAGGATCAGCCGGATGTTCGCCGGTCAGGAGCCGC
>JAEZKS010000097.1 GCA_023436075.1 Methanobacteriota archaeon | reverse complement strand
AAAAATCCTCTGTGATACCTCTGGAGCCTCTGTGACCTCTGTGTTGAAGCTCGGAGACCTCTCGAAACCTCTGTGACCTCTGGCAATCCCGAAAACTTTTATTGCTTCCCATCCTAACATAGAAAACATGGACGAGCTGCGACGGGATTATTTCACGGACCACTGGGTGATCATCGCCGCTGACCGGGCCAAAAGGCCGACCGACTTCGTGAAGCCCCGGCAACCGGAAGCTCCGCCGGCGACCTGTTTCTTCTGCCCGGGCAACGAGAAGATGACGCCGTCGAGCAAGGCATCGTACTTTCGCGAGAGCGGCGTGCTGCGGCATGTGGCCGATGTCGATGGGCAGCCGCCTCTGACCGGCTGGATTGTCCGTGTCATACCGAATCTTTACCCAGCGGTGAAGCCCTGCGAGGCAGTTGTTTCCTCGGCGCACCGGATGGCTGCCTGTGGCGTCCATGAGGTTATCGTGGAGTCGGCGCTCCATGACCGGCAGCCGCAACGCATGGCCGACGACGAGATACGGCTGCTGTTCACCGTGTACCGGGACCGCTTCGCAGAGGCGGCGAAGCTACCTTATGTCCGCTACGTCTCGATCTTCCGCAACTACGGCAAGGAGGCCGGCGCCTCGCTGACACACCCGCACTCCCAGCTCATTGCCATTCCGATCGTCCCCGAGACCATCACTGAACAGTACAACCGCGACTACTCGAAAGTCCTCGCAGCCGAGGAAAAATCAGAGCGTTTGATCATGGCCACGGAACATACGGTCGCCTTTGCCCCGTTCGCTCCGGCGTTCAACTACGAAACCTGGATATTCCCCCGCCGTCCCTGCCGGAACATCGCCGGGCTGACGGACGCCGAGCGGGACGACCTCGCCGTCGTGACCAGAGACGTGCTGGCCCGTCAGGCGAAGCTACTCTCAGACCCGCCATACAACTACGCGTTCGTCCAGTCTGTCGACAGCGACCTGCACATGCATTTGCGGGTCTATCCAAAGCTGGGCATCGAGGCGGGCTTCGAGCTGAACACGGGCATCCACATCAACTCGGTTTCCCCGGAGTCGTCGGCGAAGAGTCTCCGCGAGGTCAGCCTGTAACTATCTTTTCCGCGGGCGCTCGACAGGCTGTCCCGCATTTTCGCACATTATGCTAATATGGTCATTTGCATATCTTTCTGTACAGGCTATCCTGTGGTTAAACACGAAGTACACGACGTACAAGAGGTACACAACGTCCTTTAAAAAAGAGACATGTGCAAGTAAGCCTTTTATTAACCGTCCGTTGTGTCCGTTGTGTACTTCGTGTACTTCGTGTTCAGCCACGGGCTCAGCAGAAAACCTTTCAGGCATCAGGAGCACAGGCGATGGCCAGACTATGTATGGGTTTCGAGGTTCACCAGCCATACAGGCTGAACTCGTCCTTTGATCCTCGTAATGTCAGGAACGGCGAAAAGGTCCCCGAATCGTACTTTAGCGACAAAAACCGGGAAATCCTGCAGCGCGTCTGTAAGAAGTGCTACCTGCCTGCCACCAGGCTCATGCTGGAGCTGCTGGACGATGGCTTCAAGTGCGCCTTCAGCCTTTCGGGCATTCTGGTCGAGCAGCTCGAGCGATGGAGCCCTGATGCACTGGACCTATTCCGGCAGGTAGCACAACACCCGAATGTCGAGATGCTGTCACAGACATACTACCATAGCATCGCCAGCCTGTTCGACGACCTCTCTGAGTTCGAGGCGCAGGTGCGGCTTCACCAGCGCCTGATGAAGGAGGAGTTTGGCGTCCGAACCAGCGTGCTGGAGAACACCGAGTTCATATTCAACAACGCTATTGCCGAGTCGGCAGCAGGCATGGGATTCGAGGCAGTCTACACGGAGGGCGTGGACCGTGTGCTCGGCTGGCGCAGCCCGAATTACGTGTACTCGTGCCGTGGCACGAAGCTGCTAATGCGGAACTTTCCGCTGTCCGATGACATTGCATTCAGGTTCACCAACCGCGCCTGGGATAAGTGGCCGCTAACCGCCGATAAATACGCGTCCTGGATCGCGTCGTCTCCCGGAGACTGCGTAAGCGTGTTCTGTGACTACGAGACCTTAGGCGAGCATCACTGGGCCGAGACCGGCATTCTGGAATTCATGCGATGGCTGCCGGAGGAATGCACAAGCAGGGGCGTGACATTCGCAACGCCTACGGAGATCGCATGCATGGAATCTAAAGACGAGCTGAGCATCGAAGAGACGATCTCATGGGCCGACGTGGAGAAGGACGTCTCGGCCTGGATGGGCAACACTGTCCAGAACGTAGCGCTGAGCGAGATCCAGTCCGCCCGCTCGTTCGCTGGCGACCTCGAGACATGGCGGCGCCTGCAGACGAGCGATCACTTCTACTACATGGCATCGAAGTTCGGCTCATGCGGCGAGGTGCACGCCTACTTCAGCCCGGACGCCCGTTCGAACGTCGAGGCTTTCGACAGCTACATGCGCATACTGTCTGACTTTGAGGCCCGTGCGGCTGCCAGAATGGAAGCACGGGACGCGGCCATGGAGTTGCGCTGCCTGCCCCCGGAGAAGGCATTCCGGTTCAACAGTCCGGCAACTTACACGGGGTTCACTGCATACAGTCTCGATGGCTTCCTCCGGATGCTGGACTCCGTGCCGTTGGAGTCAATCGACTATCATCTCGGGCATGGCGATTTCGTCGCATGGATCAGGGACGTGCTGCTGGATGAGAAACTGGCCAGGCAGGTGCGAGAGTGTAAGAGCCGAGGCGAGCTGATCGAGGTCGTGGACTTGAGAAGGAAGGAGCTATGGGCACGCTTAAAATAGCATTCTTCTGCTGGGAATCGATTTACTCAGAGCGCATCGGCGGCCTTGCTCCCGGGGCGACGTATCTCGCGGAAGCGCTCGCCTGCGGGAATGAGGTACACTTCTTCACTCGCGGCGGCGACGACCGGGCTGTCAAGGGCGTACACTACCACTACGTGCAGCCCCACGCACGTAACATCGTCGACTACTCGAAGGACATGAGCGACCGGATGGTCGCCCGGTTCCGAGAGTTGGACAACCCGGAGTTCGACGTGCTGCACTTCCACGACTGGCATGTGGTCGATGCGATGCATGCGCTGACGGACCGAAACACCGTGATGACATTTCATTCGACCGAGTACGGCCGGGCCGGCAACCGGATCGGCGACTGGTGGGAGGCGAAGGATATCATGGGCAAGGAGTGGTATGGCGCCTATATTGCAAAGCGGGTGACCGCCGTCTCTCATGCGCTGAAGGACGAGATCATGTGGCTGTATGACGTGCCTTTCGACAAGGTAGACGTGGTCCCGAATGGAATTTCCCCCGGGGTCTACGAGGCGGCTATCGACCCATGCCAGGTAAAAAAGTCTTATGGCATTCACCCCTTCTCGCCACTTGTGCTGTTCGTCGGTCGCATGGAGTACCAGAAAGGCCCGGATCTGTTCGTCGATGCGATACCGCAGATATTGCTGCAGCACCCTGGCGCGCAGTTCGTCATGGCCGGAGCAGGAACCATGCAGCTAGGGCTGCAGGCGCGATGCGCCGGCCTTCCCGTTCAGTTTCCCGGCTATGTCACGGACTATGAGTACGTGCGGCTGCTAAACGCGTGTGATGTCGTCGTCATCCCCAGCCGCAACGAGCCCTTCGGGCTGGTGCTCCTCGAAGCGTGGAGCGTCCGTAAGTGCCCGGTCGTCTCGGACGTGGGAGGGCTGTCCGAAAACGTATCCAACTTCAACGACGGCGTGAAAGTAGATCCGGACCCGGCATCTATTGCCAGGGGCATCAACTACGTGCTGAGGGATCCGTCCAGAGCAGCTGCCCTCGGACGGAACGGTCATAGCAAGGCTAAGCTTCACTTCTCCTGGGATCGTATTGCCAACCGGATGATGAGCGTGTACCGAAATCGATCGCGATGAAGAAGACGCCTGTTGCCGCTGGACTAGAAAAACGGGCCGCGCCATAATGCCAGAAGATGCCTGGCATCTATTGTCAGGGTAGCCTGAGCAGCCGGGCATTAATGGCGACGATGACCGTGCTGGCGCTCATCAGCAGCGCACCGATCGCCGGGGACAGTACGATCCCGTAGCCATAGAGAACGCCTGCGGCCAGCGGAATGGCAAACGCGTTGTACCCGGTCGCCCAGAGCAGGTTCTCCGCCATCTTCCTGTACGTGCGGCGGGACAGCGATATGATATCGACGACGTCACGTGGATCGCTCTTCACCAGGACGACGTCGGCGCTCTCGACAGCCACGTCAGTGCCTGCGCCGATGGCTATGCCGACGTCGGCCTGTGTGAGCGCGGGAGCGTCGTTGGCTCCATCCCCCACCATAGCGACCGTGTACGACCTCTGCACTTCCTTTATTTTCTCTACCTTCTCGTGGGGAAGCACCTCGGCAAAGTAGTCGTCCAGCCCGAGTTCCCTGGCTACCCACTGTGCCACGTGTCTGTTATCGCCGGTCAGCATCATGCACCTGATGCCCATCCTTTTCAGCCGTTCCACGGCATCCCGTGACTCCGGGCGGATGATATCTGCGAGGGCGATCGCCCCGACGGGCTGGATGTCGCGGAGCAGGAAGACCACGGTTTTTCCCTGCTGCAGCGCTCGATCCGCTCGGGGATCTGTCAGATCTATCCCTTTCTCCTTCAGGTATCCGGGACTCACCAGCAGATATCTCTGGCCCCGGACTTCTCCCTCGACGCCCTTGCCTGGTATCGCCCTGAAGCTCGTTACTCTGGTCGGAATCAAGCCGCTCTCCTGTGCCTTTTTCACGATGCCTGCCGCGATGGGATGCTCCGAGGTCGCCTCGAGGGCCGCCGCCGTGTCCAGCAGCTCGTTTTCGCCAATGGGCGACAGCGGTATCAGATCGGTCACTCCGAACCTCCCCTCGGTCAGAGTACCTGTCTTGTCGAACACTACAGCCTCGATGCTACGGGCTTTCTCGAAGGCCGTCCGGTCACGGATCAACAGGCCTGATCGGGCGGCTAACGCGGTCGAGACAGCGATGACCAGCGGCACGGCCAGCCCGAGGGCGTGGGGACATGTGATCACCATGACCGTAGCCATGCGTTCGATGGCAAACGCCAGGCTCTGCCCGAAGTATGCCCACGCCAGAAAGGTGATCGCGCCTACGGCCAGAGCGATCACTGTAAGCACGAAGGCCGCCCGGTTAGCCAGGTCCTGGGCATGGGATTTGCTCTCCTGCGCCTGCCGGACAAGATCGATCACCTGGCTCAAGTATGTCTCTTTTCCTGTCTTCGTGACCTTTACCTTCACCGAACCCTCGCCGTTGATCGAGCCGCCGATGACCGTATCGCCCGTGCTCTTCAGGGCTGGCTTCGACTCGCCGGTCAGCATGGATTCGTTGACGCTGGTGTCGCCCTCGATCACTTCGCCGTCGATCGGCACCTTTTCGCCAGGCTTGACCAGGACGACATCGTCCGCCTTCAGCGTATCCACCGGGACATCATGGACCATGTCGCCCATGACCATATGCGCCTCTGATGGCATGATCTTGATCAGCTCTTCCAGCGCCCGCGAAGCGCCCATGACCGAGCGCATCTCGATCCAGTGCCCCAGCAGCATGATGTCGACGAGCGTGGCAAGCTCCCAGAAGAAGGTCATCCCTGGCAGGCCGAAGATGACGGCAGCGCTGTAGACATAGGCGACCGTGATCGCGACCGTGATGAGCGTCATCATGCCCGGCAGGCGATTTTTCACGTCGTCGACGAACCCCTTCAGGAACGGGTAGCCGCCGTAAAAGTATACGGCCGACGCGAGCAGGAACTGGACGTAGATCGAGCCGGGAAAATCAAGCCGGTACCCGAAGAACTCCTGAATGGTCGAAGACAGCACCACAATGGGCACTGTGAGGATCAGGCAGATGATCAGTCGCCGCCTGAAATCTTCGATCATGGCCGTGTGCCCGCCATGGGCCGCGTGGCCGGCCATTCCGCCGCCCGCCGGGGGCATGTGCATGGCGTGGCCTGCGTGAGCTCCGGCAGATGATTTCTCTGGCCCGTGTCCGGAGAGACCATCACCTTTTTTCGCGTGCGTCATGTGACACTTAGCCGTGGGATTACAGGCTTCACATCAACATCGCGGCAGGTGTCGCGTACTTGCCAGGGTCCTCGTCGAACTTCTGCTTGCATGCCTCCGAGCAGAAATAGAACGTGTGGCCCTTGTAGGTCTCTTTCGCTGGCGCATTCTCCTTGCTCACCGTCATGCCGCAGACCGGGTCTTTTGCCATTGTATCACCATGAGCGACTTGTCTTATCCTGTTAAAAAATGAACGTGCAAATGGCGCAGCCGGGAGCGGATGGCTCGCCAGATTACACGTCCAGCCTGCCATAGCATAATTTCCTCTGTAGAAACGGCTTAAAATACAAGCTCTGATAAGGTCCTTTCTACGTTAGACAACAGTCAAGGGTATGGTGTGAGTAAGCGCGATGGAGTCTGAGGGAACGACGCTGAGTGGCGTCGCCGAGTATGCCTGAAAATATCTGGATGACATTCCAGCTCATCTTCCGCATAAAGTGAATCCGCACCCGTGTTTGCCTGCGAAAGCACGAGTGTGGATACTTATTTCCGCGATACGAGGGACCCGGACAGTCGGAATCCCCCGGCATTTTATACGTTTTATTAACCGCTGAAGGACACCGTCGTATTCATCTGATTCGTGTTTATGCCGATTGCGCCCAGGTCGAATCTGGCCGTATAGCCATGCTGGATCTGGAAGGTATACGTCCATACGTATTGATTGGAGTTCCATGCAGGGATATCTTTCGGGTTAGGCGAGGCTGCACTTACCAGCCGGATATTGCGTAAGCCTGCCGATTCCGAAGGCGGCACGCAGGACGCAAGTACGCTCTGAGCGGTTTGAGATCCGGTATTGGTCACCTGGAGAATGACCTGCATCGTGTAGTTAAAATACGTGCCATCGTACGTCGGAGCACTATTTGATCCCCATCCGGAACCCTGGATAAGCACAGGTGTTGGCGTGGCAGTAGGCGTCGGAGTAGCTGTAGGTGTTGGCGTGGCAGTAGGTGTCGGTGTTGCCGTTGGCGAGGATGATGATGCTTGCTGCAGTATGAATGCTATTGAGAACGTGCTGTTATCGCCCTGAATGCTGTTGTTGGCGGACGTCGGCAGGCTGTATTCCACGTGGAAATTCGCAATATTACCGTGTGCCTTATTTATCAATCCTAACGTATCGGCTGACCAGATAGCGTTTGCAAACTGATCGAGATTGAAGTATCCCAGTGCATCGCGCCCTATGCTGCCGCTGGGTTTAAGATAGAAGTCGTTCCCTGGCACATATGTATCGTGCGTACCACTCGTATCTACCCAGATGGCTATTTGAAGGCACGAGCCCAGCAAACCGTTACCAAGGATATTGGTCTGCCCGGCCCCCCAGTTGTTATTAGGACCGTTATATGCGCCGGCCGCCAGCTTGGGGCGGTTCGTAATGTTCTCGTTATTCTGGACGGGGCCAATGTTGAAGCTCAAGTCGCCGTTAATGGTTCCTGTATTGGCAAGGGTCCAGCGTGCGGCAGTTCCCGCATCTCCGGGTTTCAGCGACTGTACGGCTGAGCCCGGACCTCCGATGTTGATAGGTATCGTGTATATACCGTTCCCGGTGAGGCTTAATTCGAGCGTTCCCGAAGTAAACGCATTATTATTGACGGTTTGCGTATCACTGAAATATGCATAGATCACTCCCGAGCCGATAATAGCAATAGCTAGCGTAAATAAAACTATGCCAATCAACAATTTCCTTTTCAACGTTTCTACCCCCGGTATGTTATAATCTTTTCAGTTATCTCAAATATATGCGTAAGCGATAGTAGTATAAGCTAATTACTAATTAGTAATTACAATACATATATTTTTCCTATTTGTTTCATCATTTCAGCATTTATTCCACATTCTGCATGCAGATAGAGCGGAAACGCTGCCAGTCAATCGCTTCTATCGCTCCGAATTTCCATGCAAAATTTAATCGTAATTGATCCTGGCAGAATGATTCCCGGGCGGTTCAAGGCGATGATATCTAATATTGCATCGTTCCTCTAACAAGGCGTATAACCGATTAAGGCAAAGATCATAGGTTCGATAAAAGCAGGAAGACGCCGAAGGCGGCCGTCGACTCACGAAGAGAAAATATAAAAACCGGCTTGCAAGCTATGCGATCGATTTCAGCTTATCGGCGATGATGCCCGAAACGTCCACGATCCCGAACTCGTTGTTGATCGTATTCGTCGCGATGAACTCATCCATGCCCGCTCTGAATAAACCAGTTAACGTATCAATATCGCTCAACACTGCATGCGTGCATGCCGCAGTGATCTTGCCAGCGCCCTGCGCCTTCAGCGACTTGATCACTTCCATCAGCGTGCCGCCGGTGCTGACGATGTCGTCAATGATCAGCACGTCGCGTCCTTTCGCGTCGAGCTTCCGCGGCTTGATCTCGATGTGCTTCGCGGAGAACCGGGTCTTCTCCAGCACATCATAGTCAGTGCCCAGCAACTCCGCCGCCCTTGCCGCCCACCGCTCCGATTCCTCATCCGGGCCGATGACCAGCGGCTTCGCCAGGGTCTTGCCCGCTTTCTTCGCCAGCAGGTCCATTGCGCTGACTTCATGTATCGTGATCTTGCAGAAACTTTCGAGTTCGGCCCTGCCCAGCCGGTGCAGGTGAAGGTCGGCGCCGACGATGTCGTTGACGCCCACGTAGTCCAGCGTCTTCAGCACTGTCCTGACGGAGACGGCCTCGCCCTTCTCGTGCCTGGCGTCCTGCCGCATGTAGCCAAGATACGGAACTACGGCGATGACTCGCTTCGCGCCCAGCTCCCTCAACAGGTCGACAGTGATCATCATCTCGACCAGTGTATCATTCGGCCACGGGTGCATGGTCTGGACATAGACCACGGTTTCCAACGGTGTGTAGTCGCCCTCGATGACGCGGATTTCCCCGTCAGGAAACTTAGTGATGCTCGGATAATGAGCTTTTACGCCCAGCCGCCAGGCGATATTCGCGGAGAGGCTCGGGACAGTGGAACCGGAAATGATGTCGAAGGTCATGATCTTAAACGATCATTGACTGGCATGATTAAATCATTTGCCGCCATCTATCAAGCCGCCAGGTTTCCAGAAAGAGTCCAGGACGTGGCGTATTTGACTTCTTCCAAACCTGGCGGCGTACATTTCGCTTTCCGTTTGGGGATTTTATATAAATTTACATATTGAAAAACTGATTGCATGAGGATCGGGTTCTTTTCGTGGGAGTATCCGCCGCGGCTCATCGGCGGCCTGGGGACGTACGCCGACTACGTCACCCGCTACCTCGTGCGCATGGGTGCGGACGTAGTCGTCTTCACCATGAATACTGGAGCGCTCAAGACCAGCGAGGTCATCCATGGCGTAGAAGTGCACCGGCCTCTCAATGTAGACGCATCGGGCATCCTGCGGATCATAGCAGGCAACGAGCTGCAGTCATGGGGCGACCAGCTCAAGTTCTTCAGCTCCATCTTCACGAACGACCTCCTCTGTTCTGCCAAGTTCGTCAATAGCCTGATCCGGCTGCAGCACGTGAAGTTCGACATGGCCTGTGTCCATGACTGGCTCGGGGGCATGGCCGCCTCGATCATCAAGACGGAAACCGATCTTCCCGTGGCATTCCACGTCCATTCGACCGAGTGGGGCCGAAGTCGGGGGATGGGGAGCAAAGTGGTCAACGACATAGAGTACCACACATCTGTGATCGCTGACCGCATCATCACAGTCAGTTACGCCATGAAAGAGGATCTGGTGAGCCATGGCTGGCCGGGCGAGAAGATATACGTCGTCTGGAACGGCGTGGACCCGGACATCTACGATCCGAAGAGCATCAGCCCCGAGGAGACGAAGGCACTGCGGGCCAGGTACGGCATCGCCCCTGGCGAGACGATGATCCTGTTCGTAGGCCGCCTGAACTGGGTGAAGGGCATCATGAACCTGGTGCAGGCCATGCCCACCGTGCTTCGCGAGTTCCCGAAGGCGAAGCTGGTCATTCTGGGCACCGGGGACGAGGAGGCGAACATCAGCAACCTGATCGCCCGGCTCGGCATCCGAAAAAACGTAGCATTGCGGCTCGAGTTTGTCTCAGAGCACGAGCGGATCGCGCACTATGCGGCAGCCGACTTGTGCGTCTTTCCATCGCTCTACGAGCCGTTCGGCATCGTCAGCCTTGAGGCCATGGCCATGGAGAAACCGATCGTAGTGGGCGCAAAAGGCGTCTCCGGCCTGAAGGAGCAGGTGGTCAGTTCCGGTCCCGGCCAGACCGGCATCCACGTAGACGGCGGCAACCCGGCAGACATCGCATGGGGCGTGAAGAAAGTGCTCTCTGACCATGAAAAGGCCCGGCAGTGGGGTCGGAATGCGAGAGAGCGCGTGCTCAGCTACTTCACCTGGGA